>CAZEAV010000246.1:0-4919 GCA_964510215.1 uncultured Iamiaceae bacterium | reverse complement strand
TATCCCCCACGAGGTGGGCCGGGAGCCGTAGCATCGAAGGTGCCATGGCAGCACCCTCAGAAGTCGACTCGAGCCTCACCACCGAGGACATCGACGGGATTTCCTCTCGCCGGTTCTCCACGTCATTCCGGGGTTGGGACCCCGATGAGGTCCGGGTGCATCTGGTCAATGTGGCCGAGATGGTGCGGTCGCTCACGCATCGACAGGCCGAGTTGGAACGCCGTCTCGCGGAGGCCGAGGCCGCGGCGCGTCGGGCCGATCTCACCCGGCTCGATCCGGACGACGTCGCCCAGGTCCTGGGCGAGGAGACGGCGCGTGTCCTGCGCGCCGCACGCGATTCGGCGGCCGACATCACGCGGAAAGCCACCGAGCAGGCCGAGCTGCTGGCACGTCAGGCAGCCGATGATGCCGCTCGCACCCGTACCGAAGCCGACGCCGAGGCCTCGCGGATGCGAGCCGAGGCCGCGGAGACGGCGTCGGCCACCCGTGCGGCCGGCGAGGCACACGTCTCCGATCTCCGCGCGGCCGGCGAAGCCGAGATCGCCGAGCGACGCGCCGAGCTCGAGGCCGAGTTCGCCGAGGAACGCCAGGCGGCCCGGGACGAGAGTGCCGGCGTGCTCGCCGCCGCCGAGGAGGCCGCGACGGCGCTGCGTGGTGAAGCCGAAGCCGAGGCGGCGACCGTGCGAGGCGACGCCGAGGCGTACGCGGCCCAGTTGCGGAGCGAGGTGGAGGCCGAGCTGGCCGCACGACGCGAGCGCGAAGACGCCGAACGCGACGCGCTGAGCGAGCGGGCGCGCCGACAGGTCGACGAGGCCGAGCACATGCGTGATCGGGTGTTGGCCGATCTGGCACGGAAGCGCAAAGCCGCCCGCCAGCATCTGGAGCAGTTGCACGCCGCCCGCGACCGCCTGCTCGCGGCCTATGAGGTGATCCGCGCCACGACCGATCAGGCCACCGACGAGCTCGGCGGGGTGCTCACGCAGGCAAAGCGGGCCGCCGACGAAGCCGCACGTCGCGTCGCGGATGAACCGGCTCCGAGCACCGAAGAGATGCTCGCCGAACTCGATCTGGCCCACCTGGCCGATCTCCCGATCGTCTCGGCGGCCGAGGAGGACCCGCCGACGCCCGCGCCCGCGCCCGACGACACTGCCGAGGGACACGCCGGGGAACCACCGGATGCGGGCAGCGGCGACGTCGACGGGCGCGACACCCACGAGCCGTCACGAGTCGTCGCCACAGGCGTTTCGGTGGACACCGCCGAGCCGGTGGCCGAGGGCCCGCCCGACGACGCGTCCGAGGAAGGAGCCGGCGAGCACCGAGGCGATGTCGAGGGCGGTCGCCATCGGCGGCATGCCAGGCTCGGCAAACACCGCGAGCACGACCCGCTCGAAGGCGAGTCGCTCCCCGACGTGCCGATGGAACCCATCGAGGAGGCCGCGGAGTTCGAGAGCGTCCGTGTCGTACCGGCGACCGCTGCCGCGGCGCCGAGCGCGGTCGCCCGGTCGACGTCCGCCGATGCCCCGACCGGCGCCCGGGACCCTGAAGACGCCGACGAACCTGTTGGCGGCCCTGTGGCCGAACGCGCGCCCGGGTCGGGCGAACCCGCAGAGGTGCAAGCGCCTGACGGGCCGGTCGAACCCGCGGGGCCGCCCGCGCCCGCCGCCACGGCCACGACCCCCGAGGCGGCCGGCACGGCGGCACCCGCTCCGCCTGTCGGGTCCGCCGACGGCGGGCCGGCGCGGCCGACCGACCGAGAGGTCTCCGAGGAGGTGACCGGGATCTTCGAGCGTCTGCGGGCGGCCCAGCGGCCCGCCGGGGGCCAGGGCACGCAAGCGGTTGCAGCGACCGCGGTGTCTACCGGAACGGCCGAATGCCCCGAGCCGGCCGAACCAGCCGAAGCAGTCGAGGCAGCCGAAGCAGTCGAGGCAGCCGAAGCGGCCGGGGCAGCCGGGAAGGACGACCGGCTGGCGGCGACGTTCGAGAAGCGCGACGCGGCCGTGGACGAGGTTGCCAGGCGCCTGTCGAAACATCTCAAGCGGCAGCTCTCGGACCAGCAGAGCGCGCTGTTGGATGCGTTGCGGCGCAGCCGGAAGGTGACCTCGCCTGAGGAGCTGTTGGGCACCGAGGAGGAGTTCGCCGCCGACTGGCGCGCTCCGGCGGAGGCAGACCTCGCCGGTGCCTCGGCCGCTGGGGTGATTCTCGCCGGTGATTGCTGTGACGGTGCGTCCGACCATGCAGAGGCCGACCTCGCAGGGGTCGCCCGGGACCTGGTCGCCACCGTGGCCGGCCCACTCCGCGCCCGACTGATGCGTGCACTGGGCGAGGACGGTGGCGACGACGAATCAGACGAGGACGCCGTGGCTTCGGACGACCTGGACCTGGCCGAGCGGATCCGCGCCTGTTACCGGGAGTGGCGTGGCGCCCGGTTGACCTCGGCGGTCTCCGACGCCTGCGCCCAGGCATACGGTCTCGGATTCCACGCGGCACTGCCGGCCGGCATCGAGCTGGCCTGGACACCTGGCCCGGGCGCGGAACCGTGCTCGGACTGCAATGACAACGTGTTGGCCGGCCCGGTCGCACTCGGCGATCGGTTCCCGACCGGCCAGTTCGTGGCTCCCGCCCATCCTGGTTGCCGGTGCCTTGCGCTGCCCGTGACCGACCGCGGGGACGCCGCGGCACGCTGACCGCCCGAATCTGCCCGGCAGACTGCGGCCGGTAGGCTGGTTGGCTCATGCGACGGTCGGAATCGCACCAGCCCAATCCTCGCCGGCGGAGTCGCCCCGAGTCACGGCATCGCCGTCGGGTCATTGCGCTGGTCTCGCTCGCTGTGCTCATCGTGGTGATCGCCTCGTTGCGAGGGGCGGCGAGCTTCTGGGTCGATTACCTGTGGTTCGCGGCCCTGGGCCGGACGAACGTCTGGGGGGCGGTACTCGGGGCGAAGGTGATCCTGGCGTTGATCTTCGTCGCCGCAGGGTTCCTGTTGGTGTTCGTCAACGTGCTCATCGCGGATCGGACCGCTCCCGACTACGCGCTCGCCACGTCCTCGGACCAGGTGGTGCTGCGGTTCCACGAGCTCTTCGGCCACCGCCGGGGGCTGATCCGGGCGCTGCTCGCCCTGGTGCTCGGGATCTTCATGGGCGTGGGCGCCTCGTCCCAATGGCAGGACTGGATTCTGTTCACCCACGAGGTGCCCTTCGGGACCAAGGACGCCACGTTCGGACGCGACGTCGGGTTCTATGTGTTCCGCCTGCCGTTCTTCGAGTTCCTGGTCTCCTGGGTGTTCGCCGCGTTGGTCGTGACGCTGCTGGCCACACTGGTCGCCGACTACTTCAACGGCGGCATCATCATCCAGGCGCCGGAAGGGACACGGTGGACCGATCGGGTGTCCAAGCGGGTCAAGGTGCACGCTTCGGTGCTGCTGGCCCTGCTGGCGCTGTCCAAGACCGCGGATTACTGGTTCAGCCGGTTCCAACTGGTCTTCTCCACCCGGGGCACCGTGGACGGCGCGCTCTACACCGACACGAACGTGCAGCTCAAGGCCATCGACCTGCTGCTGGTGATCTCGGTCTTCGCCTGCGTGTTGTTCGTCGTGAACATCTGGCGGCGGGGCTGGGTCCTGCCGATCATGGCCGTGGGTCTCTGGGCCGTCGTGGCGGTACTGGGGGGCGTGATCGTCCCGGCGCTGGTGCAGCGTTTCAGCGTCCAGCCGTCCGAAGCGGCCAAGGAGAAGCCCTACCTCGTCCACAACATCAAGGCAACCCGGGCCGCATTCGGGCTCAACAAGGTGCATGTCTCGACGTTCAAGAACGACGGCATGCTCGATGCCGCCAAGCTGCGCGACAACAAGTTGACGATCCAGAACGTGCGACTGTGGGATCCCGCGGTGGTCCAGGACGTGTTCACCCGGCTCCAGGGCATCCGCAGCTTCTACGATGTGGGCGAGCCGGACGTGGACCGCTACACGATCAACGGCCGGCTGACCCAGGTGCTCACGGCCAGCCGTGACCTCGATGCCGAGTCGCTCCCGCAGAAGTCGTGGGTGGCGGAGCACCTGTCCTACACACACGGCTACGGCAACATCATGGCGGCCACGAACGCGTCGGACTCGGGCCAGCCGATCTTCACGAACAAGGACATCCCGGTGGTGTCCAAGGGCACCGGGACCAAGGTCACTCAGCCGGCAACGTATTTCGGTGAGAACCAGACCGGGTACGTGATCACCGATTCCAAGACGCGGGAGATCGACTACACCGACAAGGCCGGCCACACGAAGTTCAACCGGTATCACGGCTCTGGCGGGGTGAAGATCGGTTCGGGCGTCGGCGGCTTCTTCCGTCGGGCCGCAATGTCGCTGCGTTTTGCCGACATCAATCCGTTGATCTCGTCGAACGTGACGGCAAAGTCCAAGGTGCTGCTGTACCGGGACGTCCGCCAGCGGGTGCAGACCCTGGCCCCGTTCCTGTCCTTCGACGCCGACCCGTACGTGGTGGTGCGGGCCAACGGTGAGATCGACTACATCATCGACGCCTACACCACGACATCCCACTACCCGAATTCGCAGCGGGCGATCACGTCCGACATCGCCTCCGACAGCGGGCTGAACAGTCGGTTCAACTACGTCCGCAACTCGGTGAAAGCCGTCGTGAACGCGTACGACGGGTCCGTCAAGCTCTACATCGTCGACCCGCATGACCCGCTGGTGCGGGCCTACGCCAAGGCCTTCCCGAAGCTGTTCACGCCGAAGTCGAAGATCCCCAAGGACCTGGCCGAACACTTCCGGTACCCGAACGACCTGTTCAAAGTGCAGACCCGCATGTACGGCCGCTACCACCTGACCGACCCGGACGGCTTCTACACCCAGGAGAACGCCTGGGAGGTATCGGCGGACCCGAACAAGGCCGGCCTCCAGACCGGAACGG
>CAZEAV010000245.1:0-4919 GCA_964510215.1 uncultured Iamiaceae bacterium | reverse complement strand
TCAGCGCACCGTGGTGTCACCAGCACACCATCGACCCCCATCGCGGCGGCCGACCGGAAGACCGCGCCGACATTGTTGGGTGTCGCTCTATGTTCTGGACACGCCAGCCCTCCACTCGCGACTTTCACACGTCACCGACGAAGTCACGTCCGAGCACGTTTCCCCTGGGAAGGCTGCGAATTGGGCTCATACCGACGTCTGGTCGTCGGTGCCTCGTGTTCAATAAACCTATGCGATCCAAGGGCTTCGAAACCTCGTCGACGCCGCCGGTGGCGGGCCCAGTAGGACTGATCTTGATTCACGCAGCATGTCTCTCATAGGCCTGGTGCGAGTGACCGGAGATACTCGCGACGCGGAGCGGCAGCACGAGGTGCTGCAGCCGGTCTGCGCGCGTGTCTTCGAGGAGGAGTCGTCCCGCCGACGCCTGATCGAGAACCGCCCACAACTCCTTGTGGCACTAGAACAGCTTGGCACGGACGACCGACTCGTCGTCACGAAGGTCAGGCACCTGGCGCAGAGCATGGTCGACGGATGAGAGGTGCTGATCGACCTAGTCGAGCACGGCGTCGCGGTCAGGGTGCTCGAAGGCTCCGATGCCGGCGACTATGACGAGATGTCGGACGTCCGAGAAGGCGCACGCGAAATCACCGAGATCCGCCGTTCGCTCCTGAGCGAGAGCATCAAGGACGGACTCCAAGCAGCCCGCGACCGCGGAAATCTCGGGGGCCGCCCGCGAGTAGTAGACCGCACCATGCGAGCCACCATCTTCGCCGAGCGCAATGAGGGAGAGACGATCCGTTCAATCGCACGATCGCTCAGCGTGTCAGTCGGGACCGTGCACGCTGTCCTCGGCGGAAAGTGCAGCACCTGCGGCGCAGGTGACGGGGCGGCGAGACCACACGACCCCAGTGCCACTGCCGCGACCCGGACTCGTCACGCATCTGAACGCACTCACTCCGGAGATTGATGGAACAGGAGGTGGATCGGGTGGGTCGCCGTTCCCCTGTTCAGGGATCAGCGGTCCAGTTCAACGTTCGCATCTCCCAGTCCGTCGCAGTGCATGTGAATCTTGGCGAGACGGGGCTCCGGCTACAGGTTGCTGGCGGATGCCTTGGGCCTGGCGTCGATCCACTCAGCTCGCAGATCGAACCCGGTCTCCCTTGCCGCCGATGCTGTGCGCTTCGGAAGATCGTTGGTGCGACTGACAGAGACTGGCCTGTCGTCGTAGCGGACGGCCAGAAACCAGCCGAAGCTGCACTGGTCTGAGGTCAGGTACGAGGTCAGCTGCTTCTCGAGCCCGTCCCAGTAGTCGTTGTTCGTCATCTTCTTGATCTCGAGCAGCACTCGCGCGAAGGCCGACTTGGTGAACGCGAAGTCGACAGGCCCCTTGCCGAGGTACACCTCGCGGTCGACTCGCACGGCGTTGGCCAGGCAGTAGTGCTGCACGATGCCCTTGAAAAGGAGCTGGACCGACTCCTCGCGCTTGGGCTTGTTCGTGTCGTCGTTGTAGAGCAGGGGCCAGCCACGCTCGTGCTCGATGTAGTGCTTGAAGCTGGCGACTACTCTGCCCACGAAGTCGTGGACCGATTCGCCGTCCTGGGCGCTGATCGGGTGGGAGGCGACGAAGCCTGCCGCGAGCCTGTTCCAGTTGTGGAAGCCCTTCGGGTCCCGGTCGACGTCGTACGGCCGTGCCGCCTGCCCCTCCCGGTCCTTTGTCCACTCTCGGATGAGCTCTGCCCGAGTGCGTGCGAGCCTGACGATCTCCTTGGAGTTGACGTTCTCCATCACCGTGAGGTTCAGGTCGTCGCGGAGCGTGGACTCGCTGTAGTCGAACCAGTCGTCGGGATTCAGCGTAGGCAGCTCTCGCAAAAACCGCTTCGGGACCAGGAGCACGGCCTTGCCCGTGAACGGGTTTCGGGGCAGGTCGAAGGTTCCTGTGACCCAGCGCTCCCTCATCGGCTCGTAGACCGAGTTGGCCACCTCCAGCGGCTGGAGCTCCAGTCCGAGTTCGCCTGCGATCTTCTGCGTGTACTCGATGAACCGAGGCTTCAGGATCGACAGGGTCATGTCGGAGATCCGATCCCTGTTGATCCGTTCCACGAGCACGCCCAGCTCTTCGAAGTGCGCCATCCCCTTGTCCAGGCCGCGCTTCACCGCCTCTCGCATCGCCTCCGTGATCTGCTTCGCCAGGCCGGTACCAGCGCCAGAACCGCTCGTGCCGGTTGCGACGTAGCCCAGGCAGAACTCCTCCGGTTCGTGGAACTCCATTAACGTGACGACGCGCTTGTACTGCAGGCTGCTCCGGTTGTCCTCGTGCCCGGCCAGGCGGCTGAAGCCCCGGTCGAAGTAGCCGATCAGCTCCTCATGTGCGGTCGACCAGGGCCCGTCGGACTCCTTGAAGATCAGGAACGGATCGACGAACAGCCGTGTGTCCGTGTCGAGGATCGGGTCGAACCAGTCGTCGTTATCGTCGACGGCGATCTCGAAGTACTCGCTGAACTGCACCAGCCGCTCCTCCCGGGCGGATGGCACCGATCTGGTCGACCGATGCGCTCATGGTGGCACATTACTTCATTTCCACCCGGATATCACGCACGCGCGGTTCGCTTCACGCATGTCATGCGCGATTGTGCTTTACTACTAGCATGGATCAAGCGCAGGTGGCAGCTCGAGAGACGCTGAACAAGGTCGCCGACAGGTGTGCAGACAGCGGGCTCGTAGACGCTTGGCAGGCCCTCGTGCAGGACGTGTACGCGAGCAACCTCGACAGGTACGAGCCGGATGAGCTCGGTGACACGGTGATGTCGTTCGGCATCCAATGCTACGAGAACCTGAAGACGCGGGCCATCCGCAGGTTCCGGCGTGACGATCGCGAGGCCGCCGACGCGCACTGGGACATCGACGGTCTCCGTGTGGGCACTCCCGGGAACGTGCTCACCTTCAACTTCGCGGGCGCGCGTTTCGTCACGATGAAAGTGCCGTTCTCAGAGGGCCGCTCTCCGAACTGGTACCGCAGCGGCGACTGGGACCAGGACAGCCAGGTCAGGTCAGAGATCGCCACCGAGAACTCTGATGTGCTGCAGTACGAGACCCTCGCTCCTGGGGCGTGGCCGCTCTTCCCGCACCCGGGCTCGCCCGGAGATGTCCGCAGTTTCATGCTCCTCTGGGCCGGCGAGTCGGAGGCGGCCCTCACGGCTGGGTGGTTGGGTATTCCGATCCTCGGCGACACGCCGTTCATCGCTCACGAGCAGCTTTGGTGGGATCCGGAACCCTTCACGCGAGTCACGCAGAAGTCGACGCCCGATCGTGGCCCGAGCTTCGACGAACGACCCGTGGCCCGCCCCGCAGTCGCTCTCAAGGAACAGCGCCAGGAAGGCCAGGCGTGAAGCGCACATCGCAATCCCCCGCCGCTGGCACCGACTTCGACGGCACCCGCCTGACCGTCGCCAGGAGGTTGCGACGCAAGTCCAAGGCCACACTCGCGCGTGAAGTCGGAGTCACGCCGACAGCTATCGCGCAATTTGAGAAAAACCTCTCGAACCCCACCCAAAGCGTCCTCGCTCAGCTCTGCCTGCAGCTCGGCCTGCCTCGAGATTTCTTCGGCGCGGGTCGCCCTCTCGTCCTGCTGCCGGCGTCCGGTGCCCATTTCCGATCGCTACGTTCGACGTCCGCCGCAGCACGAGAACAGGCGCTCGCCTACGGGGAGCTGTGCCTCGAGCTGGTGGATCTGATCGGGGCGTATGTGGACCTGCCTCCTGTGTCGTTGCCAGAGCTTGAGTTGCCGGAAGAACTGTCCGACGGCGACATCGCCGAAGCCGCTCGCCTCACGCGCGAGGCTTGGAGCATCGAGTCCGGGCCCATTGGCTCGGTGGTCCAGGCCCTCGAAGCTCACGGCGTCATCGCCTTGCGCTTACCGGCGCGGACCGATGCTGCCGTCGACGCGTTCTCCACCTACTCTGGCAGCCGACCGCTCGTCTTCCTCTCACCGACCAAGGACGACAAAGCCCGCAGCCGATTTGACGCCGCTCACGAGCTCGGTCACCTGGTCCTTCACCCCGACACCGAGCCAGGCTCAAAGCTGGTCGAGCAGGAGGCCAACCGGTTCGCGGCAGAATTCCTTATGCCCCGAGACGAAATCGTCGACGACCTGCCACGTCGCATCGACTGGCCAGCATTCCATGACCTCAAACGTCATTGGGGTGTGAGCCTGCGAGCACTGGTGTTCCGCGCACACACTCTCGGGCGGCTCTCCGACGCCTCGTATCGGCGCGCCAATCAGCAACTCTCCATCTGGGGCATCCCTGAACCGGGGCCACTAGGGCCGGCCGAGTCCCCGCAGGTGCTCGGCAGGGCAAGGCAGTTGATCACCGACAGCGGATACGACTTCGACGACATCATGGCCGCAGGACGCGTCGCCTCGGAGGTCGCAGAAGCGGTGATGGACGCCGCATCAACCGGCCGCCCGAAGCTGAGTTTCGCGTGAGAGATATGCCTCCAGCATCTGCACGTTGGACCACGCGCGCTCCTCACGACCACGCCGACGCTCGCCAGCTGCCTGGACGCGGCCGCGGCAATGGGCAAGGCTGCCGAGAAGCCACGAGAGCACATCAGAGGGACGCCAATCAGGGAGCCTGCCCTGGGACTGCGGACACCCAACGGCCGAGGCGCGCGCACCTCTCCGAAACCGCCCGACGGTACCTCTGGTCGGAAACTGGCGGCTACTGGAGCCGAGTTCGCCGCGATGTTCAGCGGTTCGACGTCGTCAGCCATCAGGGTTATGTTTCGTTGATCGAGCATCTCCTCCGTCTACGGCTCAAGCCCGTTTCCTTAGGTCGCGAAAACTGACACAAGCTCTCTCCCGAGCTTGCGGTCTACTTCAAGAGCGCGGCAGAGTCGACAGCTTGACGGACTTCGGCGGC
>CAZEAV010000244.1:0-4921 GCA_964510215.1 uncultured Iamiaceae bacterium | reverse complement strand
GCCGCTTTTCCGCAGCGCCGGTGAACGTGTCGTCGGCTTCGCGGTTGTGCCTGACTGCGTGGAGATTGCCGGCCGTGTTGATCAGGGACACATGGCTGAACGCCTGTGGAAAATTGCCGAGCATCCGACCAGCGACGGGGTCGTACTCCTCGGCGAGCAGACCCACGTCGTTGCACAGCCCGAGAAGCTTCTCGAACAGCGCCACGGCGTCGTCGAGCCGACCCATCAACGCCAGGTTGTCGGCGAGCCAGAACGAGCACATGAGGAAGGTGCCCTCGTCTCCCGCCAGGCCGTCGTGCCCGTTGGTCCGGTAGCGCTTGACGAGGCCGTCGACGACGAGATGCTTCTCGATGGCCGCCACCGTCGCGACGACATGCGGGTCGTCAGGAGGAAGAAAGCCGACCAGGGCCACCAACAGCAGCGACGCGTCGAATTCGGAGGACCCGTAGGACTGGACGAACGCCCCGTCTTCGTTCACTCCATTGGCGAGGACGTCCTGCTTGATCCGATCGCACAGATCGCGCCACGCGTCCAGGTCGACACGCTCATGGTGTGAGGTGGCCTCGAGGCGGAGTTCCTCGGACCCGAAATGCTCCACCGTTGAAATGGCGCGGTCCACAGCGACCCACGCCATCACCTTGGAGTGCGTGAAATGGCGACGTTCTCCCCGCACCTCCCAGATTCCGTCGTCGGGATCCTGCCAGTGTTCGGCGACGTAATCGACCAGGTTGCGCGACAGCGACCAGGTGTTCGCGTCGGGGGCGGCGCGGTCGACCGCGCTCTGATGGAGCGCGTCGAGCACCTCCCCGTAGACGTCCAACTGGAACTGCCCGTGCGCGGCATTGCCCACGCGGACCGGCGTGGAATTCTCATAGCCCGAAAGCCAGTCCAATTCGATCTCGTTCAGGCGTCGCTCGCCGGCGGGACCGTACATGATCTGCAGCTGAGAGGGGTCGCCGGCCACGGCGCGCAGCAACCAGTCGCGCCATGCCAGCGCCTCGTTCTCGAACCCGGCACTCTGCAGGGCCATCAGGCTGAACGTGGCGTCGCGCAGCCAGCAGTAGCGGTAGTCCCAGTTGCGCATCCCGCCGATCTCCTCGGGCAGGGAGGTGGTGGCGGCGGCGACGAGACCGCCGGTGCGCTCCAGGGTGAGGCCCTTGAGGATCACCGCGGAGCGCAGCACCTCGTCCGCGTAGTCGCCGTCGTAGGTGAACGCGGAGGACCAGTTCCGCCACCAGGCTTCGGTCGTCGCCACGGCGGTGACGACGTCGACGGGTTGGGGGGCGGGTTCGTTGGAGGGATACCACGTCAGGCTGAACGGGACCCGTTCCCCGGCCCGGACCTCGAACGAGCCGACCGTGGACAGGTCCTCGCCGTGCACTTCGATCGGCGTGGCCAGTCGGAGCGCGTCGGGGCCACCGACCGCTTCGGTTCCGCCCGGGACCCGTCGAACCCAGGGCACCACGCTGCCGTACTCGAAGCGGATGGACATCTTCATGGTCATGGCGACGGTGCCTTCACGGCACTCCACCAGGCGGACCAGGTCGTGCCGGTCGTCGCCCGGCGGCATGCAGTCGATGAGTGCCACGACGCCGCCGGCGGTGTGGAAGACCGTCTCCAACACCAGCGACGAGTCGAGGTAGCGGCGTTCGACCTTCTCGACGGGCTCGTCCGGCGCGATCAGCCAGCTCCCGTTCTCGTGGTCGTCGCCGAGGAGTCCGGCGAATGCGGCGCGCGAGTCGAAGCGCGGAACGGTGAGCCAGTCGATCGAGCCGTTGTTGCCCACCAGCGCGCAGCTCGACAGGTCGCTGAGCAGGGCGTAGTCCTCGATGCGAAGTGCCATGGGACCGTTCTAGCGCGTCACCGGGGCGACGGGTTGCGGCCACGGGCGTGATCGCCGCCGTCCCACGCGGCGCGCGGACCTCAGGGTCGGGCTTGTGAGGTTCGTTCGAAACGGGCGTGCGCCCGCCGCGCCCGTTTCTCGATGGCCGGCTCAGCCATCCGCGCAGAACGCCGCGTGGGCCGCGCCGGTCGTCGTCACGAACCACGGCCGTGAGGAGTGGATCGGGGGGAACCGGACCGTCGCCGTGGTGCCGGCACGCACCGTGCCCAGTGGCTCGTCCGGGAACTGTCGAGCCAGCCAGCGAACCCGCAATGCGACCTTGTGGCCCGGCGGCGCCGTCACCGCCAGGGTTCCCGGACCGGGGACGGCGACTCCGCGCCCGGCTCTGTACGGCTCCAGTCGTTTCCATCCCGATGCACAGGACCCGCGGGCGGCCACGGGCGTCACCCGCAGGTCCAGATCGGCCCCCAACGCCGTGTCGGCCTGCACCCGTGCGGTTTCGGATCCCAGCGCCGCGCCCGACAGCCCACTGATCGGTGAGCCCACTGATCGGACCAGGGCCAGATACTCACCGACCGTGACCGGGATGAGATTCAGAGGCAGGATGCGTGATCGGTCGGCGTGGGAACCGGCGGCCTCCGCCTCAGCCAGCGCCGGCCGGGTGCGCGCGGTGTACTCGAGCACGAAGTTTCGGTAATCGCCCAGGTGCCCGATCAGCCCCACCGCGCCGATCAGGACGACGAGCGCCACCGCGGCCAGCGCCCGCACGTCGATGCGGACCCCCCGCACGCACCAGCACAGGCCCGCGATGATCAGCACGTCGCCGATCCACACATAGCGGGCCGCGTCGGGTGGATTCAGCGCGATGTCACCGGCGCGGCTCCACGCGCTCAGCGCGATGAAGAACACGCACGTGAGCGCGATCGCGACGACGTGGGCGTCCAGGGTGTGCCAACGTCGCCAGGCCAGCACGGCGATCGCCGCGAGCGCGACACCGACCAGTGCGGCCCCCGGCTTCCAACCGAGGGTGAATCCCGACAGGATCGCCACGCCGACGTTCCAGGCGTAGGAGATCCGATCGCCCAACGACGCCGGCTTGATCGCCTCGTGTCGGAACGCCCACCAGACCAGCCACGCGATCACCGGTGGGGCAAACAGCATCAACCGCCGCAGCGGGACGCGCCGACAGATGAGTTCGATCCCGATGGCGAACGCCACCACCACGCCGACGCTGGACGAGGCGAGCGCGACGCAGAGCGCACCCATCGCCCACAGGTCGTAGGCCCGGCGTTCGTGACGGATCAGCCACCACGCGATCACGAGCATCAACACGGGAATGTCGAAGTTCATCAGGAACGCGTACAGCACGTTCGACTGGGCTGCCCAGGACCATGCGATGCCTGCGGCCGCGAGCGCCGCGAGTCGTTCATCGACCGGGTGGCGGTGCGTGCAGAAGAACACGAGCGGAATCGCCATGAAGATCACGATCCCGATCACGCCGTAGAGGCGGTAGGACCCCAGGCCGACCGTGTGGGCGAGCAGCTGGTAGATGCCGACGGGAATGATCGAGAGATGGCCGTTGTAGGGGGTGAGGTACTTGCCGTCGAAGTGGTGGGCCAGGATGTCCCACTCGTCCACCACGAACGAGAAGCCGCGCTGGAGCCAGACGGCGTACCCGGTGAGGATCGCCAGGACACCTATGAGCGCCCACCATGGCGCGGCGCGGCGGATATCGGGTGCCACCGGCACAGAACCGTCGGCGCCGTTCACGTCACGGGGCACGGATCGAGCGATGCCAGAAGTGCGGCGTCCCGGGACCCGGTGACGTCACGTGCCGGAGGAGGCGTCGACATCTGCGGGACGTTACCGTGATCGGGCCCGGCCGGCGGTTCCGAGCGCGCGACGCACCCGAACCGGGCAGACTGGTCGGCCATGTCCACCTCAAACATCGACCCATCGTCCACCTTTGCCGGCCAAGGCGCGTTGGTCACCGGGGGCGGCAGCGGCATCGGGCTCGCGACGGCACGGTTACTCGCCAGGGACGGGGCGCAGGTCACCCTGATGGGCCGCACCGCCGAGAAGCTCACCGTCGCGGCCGCCGAGATCCGCGCCGACCATCCCGACGCGCCGGGCGTGACGACCGCGGTCGGATCGGTGGACGACGAAGACGCGGTGCGTGCCGCGGTGGGTATCGCCCGGGAGCGCACCGGGCGTCTCGGCGTCGCCGTCGCCTGTGCCGGGACCGGCGGCGTCGCCCCCATCGTCTCCCAGCCGGTCGAGGAATTCTCCCAGATCTTGTCGACCAACCTCACCGGAACCTTTCTGACCATCAAGCACGCGGGATCGGCGATCGTCGCGGGTGGTGGCGGGACGATCGTCGCGGTGTCCTCGCTCGCCGCCTGCACCGTGCACGCCTGGATGTCCGCATATGCGGCATCCAAGGCGGGCATCGACGCACTCGTCCGCAATGCCGCGGACGAACTCGGCCACTCGGGCGTGCGGGTGAACTCGGTCCAGCCCAGCCTGGTGGACACCGAGCTGGTCGCCTGGCCGATGGGCGACACCGCGCTGGTGGAGTCCTACCTCACCAACATGCCGGTCGCCCACATCGGGCTGCCCGAGGAGGTGGCCTCGGTGATCCGATTTCTCGCCGGGCCCGAATCCGACTGGGTCACCGGCAACTGTCTGCCCGTGGATGGTGGACACCACCTCCGCCGCGGCCCCGACTACGGCAGTATCGCCGCGATGCTCTATGGGGAAAACGCCGTGCAGGCCGGCTTCACCGGCAGTTGACGGCGTCGGCGGGCAGCGGACACACTCATCCGGTGGCGGCCACGGCCACCGTCTCTGCCGAAGGTAGCGATGACCCCCGGGGCCGTTTACGCCGCAGGAACGGTCGTTCCACCACGTAGTAGGAGAATGTCGCCGCGGCGAACGAGAGCATCACGGCGATCGCGAAGGGCAGCCAGTGCGGAACGTTCCGGTACCGCATGTGCCGCAGGGTCTCGACGAAGATCGGTAGGTGCCACAGGTAGAGCCCGTAGGAGATCTTGCCCATCCACACCACCGGCCGCAGCC
>CAZEAV010000243.1:0-4953 GCA_964510215.1 uncultured Iamiaceae bacterium | reverse complement strand
TGGGCGCGGCGCTCGTCCACTGGTTCCTCCAATCCATCGTGCTCGTCGTCGCGCTCGTCATCGTCGAGCGCGCGCCGGACATGGCATTTCTCCCACTGCTGGTTCCCGCGATCCTGGTGCTGGTCACCTTCAGCGCCGCGCTGGCGATCATGCTCAGCGCCATCAACGTCTATCTGCGCGACACCCAGCACCTGCTTGAGCTGGTGCTGCTGGCCTGGTTCTGGGCCACCCCGATCGTGTGGACCTACCCGATGATCGGCCAGAAGATCGCCGCCCACGGATTTCCGGCCCACCTCGGTTTCATCAACCCGGTCACACCGGTCATCGTCACGTTCCAGCGAGCGCTCTACCACGAATACGTCTGGTCCGGTACCAGGATCGTCAACGGCGGGCCGGTCACCGGCGCGGTTCCGGACGGTTCGGTGTGGTGGTATCTCCGCAACCTGGTGATCATCGGCGTCGGGTCCGCGTTGTTGCTGTGGCTCGCGCTGCGGCTGTTCGGCAGGCTCGAGGACGATTTCGGTCAGGAGATCTGAGGGACCCATGGCTGCAGCTATCGAGATCGTCGACGTCACCAAGAAGTTCCGGCTGTATCAGGAGAAGATGCAGTCGGCGAAGGAACGCGTCATCAAGTTCGGCCGGGTGCCCTATGAGGACTTCTTCGCGCTGCGCAACGTGAGCTTCGAGGTGGCCGAGGGCACCACCACCGGCCTGTTGGGGCACAACGGGTCGGGGAAGTCGACCCTGCTCAAATGCGTCGCCGGAACGATGCGACCGACCGAAGGGGTGATCCGCACCCGGGGTCGGGTCGCCGCACTATTGGAGCTGGGCGCCGGGTTCCACGGCGATCTCACCGGGCGGGAGAACCTGTACCTGAACGGTTCGATCCTCGGGTTCTCCAAACGCGACGTGGACCAGATCTTCGACAAGGTCGTGGATTTCGCCGAGATCGCCCCGTTCATCGACATGCAGGTCAAGCACTACTCGTCCGGTATGACCGCGCGGTTGGGGTTCGCTCTGGCCATCCACGTGGATCCGGACATCGTGCTGGTCGACGAGGTGCTCTCGGTGGGCGACGAGGCGTTCCAACGCAAGTGTCTGGAACGCGTCTCGGAGATGCAGGAGGAGGGGCGGACGATTCTGGTCGTGACCCACGCGGCCGACATGCTCCGCCAGATCTGTCAACAGGGCGTGGTGCTGGACCGTGGTGAGGTCATCGCGGATGACGAGCCCGGGCCTGCGATCCGGGCATTCCGGGATTCCCTGATCCGCCGGGGCCTCGCGTTCGCCGAAGGGCTCGAGGGCCTGGACGAGGACTACGTGGCGGAGCGGACGCTCACCAAGAAGGTGCGCTTCACCTCGGTGACGGTCACCTATCCCGATGGTCACCACTACATCGAGCCGGGGCGGCCGCTGCAGATCCGCTGTGGCTACGACGCGCCCGAGCGCATCGACGACATCGTGTTCGCCATCAACATCTTCGACCCGATGGGCAACCTGATCCTCGGTACGAACTCGGACATAGCGGACGAGGAGATCGATTTCGTGAAAGGCGCCGGTGAGGTGGTCTTCGACTTCACCGCGGTGCCGTTGCTGGACGGTGACTACGAGTTCCACGTCGGGATGCACGCGCACGAAGGGGAGGAGTACGACCACTTCGAGAGCGAGGAGCACATCCAGGTGATGAACCCGGGCCGGTCGGTGGGTCTGGTCGCGTTCCCGCTGCATTTTCAGCACCACCGACCCTGAGCCGGCCGCGGCGTGCCCGCGGGCACGGAGGGCCCTCCCCGTCGAAGGGTGAACCGTGCATGGCTATCGTCTCCTTCACGTCGAGCCCGTTGGGTTCGGGCCTTCGTGGGTCGAAGGCGAGACGTCGTCACCGATCCGGTAGACGCCCCGACACCGCGGCGGCCCGATCGTTCGGAAGCGAATCGGTATCCATCATGCATGCGGACCGCGCGACTCGCGTACGACTCCTCGCCCGCCGGGTGTGATCGGGCCGATCCCGAAATGAGAGCGATCAGGTTGGTCGACGCCTTGGCGGACGGTAGTCCCTCGGGTCCGCGGGGAACTCGTAGGCGCGCCGGCCGAGGTGGTGACTGCACATCCCGACAAGTCGAGCCGACAGGCGTACCCGTTGTCCGACCGGCACGAAGGCACCTCGAAGCACCCGCAGCTTCGCCGCGCTCGTTCGATCGCCGGGAAGAGGTCGAACATGACGGCAGGCTGAGTGGTCAGATCTTTGCAATGCCGTTCGGATTCCGCCGTGCCGACTGAGCTCCAGCTCGCATTCACGGAACACCATGAGCATGGGCAGAACGATCGGAGCCGCCAGACTCTCAGGGCCCGGTACGGGTGGCGGTGGGCAAATGATCAGATATCCCGACGGTGCCGGTCGCCCAATCGTGGCACTCTTCGTTCACGGGTTCAGCGAGTCGTGATGTCTTGGTCCAACCGGTCCGACCGCGCAACATACGCCACAGCGCCCGCCAGGCACATGCGTACGACAGGTAGTTGGTGATGATGAAGGAATGGCCCAAGCCGAGCGCGCGACGAATGCCCAACTTCGGATCCCGCGCCTTGGCCAGCCCGGCGGTGATCAGAGCCGGCCAGAAACCGAGCAAATAGACGACCAACGCCTGGGCCGGCCAGCCCCAACCACCACTTGAAAAGAGCTCGGCCGCTGGAAGGGTCAGCACAACCTGTAGAAGGACCAGGTGGTAGAGGATCGACCAGGGCAGATCGAAGATCCAAGGCACCAAGAGGTAGAGACACACTTCCATCGACGCCGCGTGACTCATCTTCTCTGATGCGAGCACATCGGGAAGATGGCGTCCGGCCATCATGTGCCCCTGGTACCAGCGAGTGCGTTGCCGGATCAACGGGCCGACGTGGGCGACGCCTTGTTGGTCGACCGCAGCCCGAGGTGTCGACGTCAACCTCCACCCGGCCATGGACAAGCGAATCGTCAGGTCGAGGTCTTCGGTCAGCGACGACGACCAAACTTCACCGTCGAGACCGAGCAGCGCGCTGAGCCGGGTGAATTGGCCATTGCCCCCGAGGCTGACGGTCCCGGTCACGAGCCGTCCGAACTGGGTCAACGACGACAGCGTCCAGAACTGGTGGTCCTGGTAGCGCAGCAAGAAGTTGTCCATCCGATTGCGGATCCGGACGGCCAGTTGCACACCGCCGACCTCCGGGTCGTCGAACAGGGGTACGACTTCGTCGACTGCCCCATCCGAAAGCCTCCCGTCGGCATCCATGACCACGACCAGAACCCGCTCCGGGTCGAGGCCACGGTCGGCGACGTCGGCCATGAGGTGGACGAACCCGTGGTTCAGTGCGGCGCCTTTGCCTTTTCGGGCGTCAGGGGCACAGCGGGTGAGCACGGTGACTCGATTCCTGCCCGCTGCGTCGGCGACCTCGCCGGTCGCATCGTCCGATCCGTCGTCGATGACGAGGATCCGACTGTCGACGACCGCCGGCATCTCGTCCTCACGGCGCGCGTCTGGTTCGAGGAGCGCGGACACGGTCCGCCCGATGACGGCCTCCTCGTTCAAGCACGGCACCAGGAAGTACAGATGGTACGGACCATTCGCCTCAGGGTGGCCCTGAAGTGGCCGGAACGGATTGCCGTAATCGATCCCGTCCTGAAACCGGATCGGCACACGGTGCCGTCGCAATTGTCGTACTCCGAGACCGACTGCCAGAAAGAAGTATGCCGCAGCGAGCGACATCACCAGGAGGGTCAGGGCATTGGTGACCTCGAAGAACACTGCGTCACCCCGATGGACGCGCCGAGGCCGCCCGATTCCTCACCGCCGCGCACCGGATCAGCAACAGCCCGACAATCACCAGCACCGCCCCGGCCAAACCCATTCCCAGCGCATGCACCCCGGTGACCGCCAGCGTGCCTCCCCCGACTGCCAAGCTGCCGGCGGCACCATAACCGGTCATCGGTCGATCTCCTTCTGGCTTCTCGAAAGGATGCTCGGGCCACGACCGAGGACCACCAGGTAGGCCGCGAACGCGACGATCGCTCCCACGATGGTGATGGCTGTCCCGACCCAGACGTGGGACCACTGATAACCCCGGTCGAGTCCCCAGTGATCGCTCGCCAGGGCGACAACTTGGATCCGCAGCTGATTCACCAAGACGAACACGCCGATAGCAGCAAACGCGGCCAGCAGAATACGTCCGATCCCAAGTCGGGATCCTGCCATCAGCACGGCCGAGATGACCGTGAAACCGACCGCGAACGGCCAGGAGCTGCATTCGGCGGTGATCCGAAGTCCGAACATGCCGGTCTGTCCGGCATGCACGAAGAACGTCGCCGTGTTGGCGATCACCTGGGTCGGCCCGCTGATCAGGTGCCTGGCGAAGCCGGCGGCCAGCCAGGCCTCGCCGCCCCGATACGTCGCCTGCCCGGCGACGATCGAGACGGCGAGGCCGACCAGGACCACGGCGGTGACACACCGTGTCGGGCTCATCGGAGCCCGCTGTCCGTGGACGGCGGCCACCGCGTTCACCGCAGGGCGCTCCGGCGGCGAGTCCGCACGAACAGGACCGCACAAGCGGCCAGGACCGCACCGCCGAAGAGGATCCCACCGGCCGTCGGGTCGAGCATCGGAACTCCCGCTTCGGGGGAGATCTCGGTGGTCGAGTCATCGACGTCGTTCGTGTTGCTGGTGTCGGTGTCGTTCGCCGAGACGGTGCCTTCCAGGTTCACCGACCCCGTCGCCGGACCGGTCAAGGTCACCTGCACCGTGGCGAAATCACCGGAACCGAGCTCGCCGCCGGTGCAACTCAACATGCCCCCGGTGATCGTACAACCGGGCGTGCTGGTGGTCGGGTTGGTCACCCCAGCGGGGATCGGCGCATTGAGCGACCACCCACTGGAGGGGTTGGGCCCCTTGTTGGTGACCGTCAGCGTGAAGTCGATCGGCGTGTTCG
>CAZEAV010000242.1:0-4972 GCA_964510215.1 uncultured Iamiaceae bacterium | reverse complement strand
CGCAACGTTGCGCGGACTGGGGCCGGTCGAGGTCGTCACCCTTGACAGCGGAGTCCGCCACTTTTTACCGAGCGTTCTTCTGGGGCTCCAGGACGCCGACATCGACTTTCGCGTGTCGGAGCCCTTTGACATCCAACAATTCGGCGCCTACCGGAGTGCACCGACCCGACACGACGCGAGGACGAAGTTGCTCCTGACCCGGTCCTCCGATCGGCCGGCCCGGGCCAGGCTGTTGGCCAAGGCGCACCCCGTCTCACAGATCTCACCGACCAGTTACCGCAGGATCGACCGGCGCATGCACACCTGGGCCCGACGCGTCGCCGAGCCGGTCGTGAACCCCGACCTGCACGTGTCCCCGTCCCGCCGACGTGAGCTCCAGGACCATACGGCCAGCGTCGTGAAAAGAGTACATGCCGCACATGGAAGGCTCCTCGACGACAGGGGCTTCATCCGCATGCTGATTCAGGACACAATCCAACCCGGAGGCAGCCTGTACGCGATTCACGGCCTCACCGCCGACCAGATTCGAGGTTGGGCGGTCGAGACCTATGACCGGCGCTACAAGACGACCTATCTCTACGAAGAGCCAATTCCCTGAACGGGCGTGGACCGCGGTCCGGTGTCGGGCGAGGGTCCGAGGCGGGCGCGTGGGGATAGTACGCTCGCGCTTCCCCGAATCTCTGGAGCGCTTCACGCATGGCTGTGGTTACCGAATCGGAAGTGATCGTCGGTGTGTACGTCGTCGAGCCCGATGTTCATGGCGATGAGCGGGGCTACTTCGTGGAGACCTACCGGCGCGAGTGGTTCCCCCAGGGGCGTGAGATGGTCCAGGGGAACCGTGGCGACCGCCAACGCGGCGCGGTCGTCGGGTTGCACTATCACCTGCATCAGGCCGATTACTGGTACGTGCCCAATGGCACGGCCCGGGTGGTGCTGCACGATCTGCGCGCCGGTTCGCCGACCGATGGCGCGACGTGCACGCTGGATCTGGGCGTCCAGGCGGATGGCACCAAGTCCCACGCGGGCGTGTTCATCCCTCCGGGTGTCGCGCACGGTTTCGCCGCGTTGAGCGACATGACCATCACCTACCTGGTGGACGGTTACTACAACCCTGCCGATGAGCTGGGCGTGGCCTGGGACGACCCGGCCGTCGACGCCGACTGGGGGGTCACCGATCCGGTGTTGTCGGCCCGGGACCGGGCGAATCCCCGACGGGCCGCAATCGAACCGCAGTGGCAGCCGCACTTCGCCCTGCGGTCCTGAACAGAACCCCGACTCCGGGCGAAAGGGGCGCATGGGCTCGGTTTTCGCGCCGCGTCGGGCACGCACGGGTGCCGTCGGAGGGGGCCGCTTGTGGGAAAATGGGCGAATGCGAATCTTCGTGACCGGCGCCGCGGGGTTCATCGGGTCCAACTATGTACGCCACGTGCTCGCCCACACCGACCACCAGGTCACGGCGTACGACGCACTCACCTACGCCGGAAATCTCTCCACGTTGCGCGATCTCGACGACGACCCACGTTTCACGTTCTGCAAGGGCGACATCTGCGACACCCCGACCGTCGAAGAAGCGATGGCCGGCCACGATGCGGTGGTGCATTTCGCCGCCGAGAGCCATGTCGACCGCTCGATCGCGGGCCCGGACGACTTCGTCAACACGAACTGCTTCGGCACGAACGTGATCATGGACGTCGCCCGTCGCCTCGAGGTGTCCCGGGTCGTCCACATCGGAACCGACGAGGTGTACGGCTCGGTCGAGGCCGGTTCCTCCAAGGAGACCGATCCCCTGGAGCCCCGATCGCCGTACTCCGCATCGAAAGCCGGGTCGGACCTGATCGCCCTCTCCTACCACCACACCTACGGGTTGCCGGTCATGGTCACACGCTGCACGAACAACTTCGGGCCGTACCAGTATCCCGAGAAAGCGATCCCGCTGTTCACCACGAACCTGATCGACGGCACGCCGATCCCGCTGTACGGCGACGGGTTGAACGAGCGTGACTGGCTCTTCGTCGACGATCACTGCGCGGGCGTCCAGCTCGTGCTCGACGCCGGCGAACCGGGGGAGATCTACAACATCGGCGCCGGCAACGAGACGCCGAACCGGGTGCTCGTCGACAAGCTGCTCGACCTGCTCGGCGCGGATGAGGGCCTGGTCAGCTATGTCTCGGATCGTCTCGGCCACGATCGTCGGTACTCGGTCGATATCGCCAAGATCACGGCGCTCGGGTGGCACAAGCGGCGCACGTTGGACGAGGCGCTGACCGCGACCGTCGAGTGGTACCGCGCGAATGAGTGGTGGTGGCGGCCGCTCAAGGCGGCCTGAGCCGTGCGGATCTTTCTCACCGGCGCCAAAGGGCAGCTCGGCACCGATCTGGTGGAGCGGTTCATCGCGTCCGGGCACGAGCTCACGCCGGTGGACATCGACGAGGTCGATCTCACGGTGCGTGCCGACGTGATCGCCGCGGTCGCCGCGGCGCGCCCCGACGCGGTGGTGCATCCGGCTGCGTTCACGGCCGTGGACCGTTGCGAGACCGAGCACGACACCGCGTTCGCCGTCAACGTGCTGGGTACCCGACACGTCGCGGAAGCAGCACGCCGGGTCGGCGCACCGGTCACCTATGTGTCCACCGACTACGTCTTCGACGGCACCAAGTCCGAGCCCTATGTGGAGTGGGACACGCCCAACCCCCGATCGGTGTACGGACGCTCCAAGCTCGCGGGCGAGCACGAGCTCGACCCGGGATCCACCATCGTGCGCACGTCGTGGGTGTGTGGGTTCCACGGTGCGAACATGGTGAAGACGATCCTGCGCCTCGCGGCGGAGCCGGGTCGGCTCACCTTCGTGGACGACCAACGCGGCCATCCGACCTTCACCACCGACCTTGCCGTGATGATCGACCAGTTGGTCACCGACGGTCGTCCGGGGCTGTTCCACGTCACCAATCAGGGCGCGGTGAGTTGGTACGGGTTCGCCCGTGCGGTGCTCGAAGCGGCGGGGGATGACCCCGACCGGGTCGATCCGTGCGCCACGGTCGATCTGGTGCCCGCGCGTCCGGCGCCCCGGCCGGCCAACTCGGTGCTCGACAATGCGGCATTGCGACTTTCTGGTATTTCACCGACCCGTGATTTCCACGAACCGCTCGCCGAGCTGGTCGCCCGCCTCCAGACCGAATGACCGCCACCCGGAGTTCCCGGTACGGGGATGTCAGAGGCGGGTGATCGTGACGTCGTCGTATTCGAGGTATGCCCCGGGTTTCAGGTGATTGGCGAGGATGCCGCATTTGCCCCGGTCGGGCACGCGTGCCTTCGGCAGTGTGGAGAGGTCGAGTTCCCAGACTTGGCCGCCGCGGTAGGCGCCGGCCTGCCAGGGCGGTTCGGGAACCCGGGCATTCCATTTCTTGGCCTGGGCGCGGTTGCCGATCACCCGGGACTTCACCCGGCACGGGTAGAGCGCTCTCGCGTTGCCGGCCTGGTATTCGACGACGCCTCGGATCGGCGTGTAGGGCACGACGGCGGGGTGGCCGGGATCGTCGAGCACCAGCAGCGGCCCGGTCACCGACAACGCGTAGCGGGCATTCACGTAGACGGCGGACACGTTCCAGTCACGGTCGAGTGTCGGCTCACCGGTGCCCACGATGCGGATCTGGTCGCCCGGCTGAACGCCGCCGGTCTGGTCGACATCGACGACGATGACTCCCGGGTTCGAAGCGGGGCGTTCCCATCCGACGATGACCGGACGGTCGGTCGTCGCGTTCTTCGCTGGGACCGTCCCGTACTTGTACAGGCTGTTCTTCCCGTCCCACGACCAGACCGACAACCAGGTCGTGGTATCGGAGAACACGTCCTGGTCGATGACGATTCCGCCGTCCGGGCCGGCGCGGTGGATGTGGCCCATCTGAGGGGCCTTGCCGTGGACGACCTGGGGATACCACGTGGAGGAGATCTCCGAGTCGACGAACCCCTCGGTGCTGTCCAGGAGGTGACATTCACGGACCGCCGGGTGGTGCCGGTCGGCGGTGACCCGGAGCCGGTTCCGATGGACGCTCAGCGTCCCTGTGCGCTGGCCATCCCCCCGGTTGATGGCGATGGTCGTGCTGGTACCATCGACGTGATCGGTCACCCAACTCGACGGCTCGTACGGGATCGTCTCGTACCCCGAAGCGTGCTGCGACGCTCCCGAGCCCGAGTCCGAGCAGCTCGAGGCGAACGCAGCCGTAGCCGCCACGGCACCCAACCCGGCGAGAAAGCCCCGTCGGGGCAGCAGCGGTTCCATGTCGGGATCAGACGGTACTCGGCATCCACGTCGGCCGGGCGGATTCATAGGCGCCGATCCGGTCGACCAGGCCCAAGGTGATCCCGATGTCGTCGAGCCCGTTCAGGAAGCGGTGCTGGACCGCGTCGTCCAATGGGAACTCCACCGTGAGCCCGATGGCGGGCGCCTCCAGGGTGCGCCGCTCGATGTCGATGGTGAGCTCCAGCGTCGGGTCCCGGTCGATCGCGTCGAAGAGTTCGACCTCGGTGCCGTCGGGCACGACCACGGGAACAAGGCCGTTCTTCGTGCAGTTGTTGCGGAAGATGTCGCTGAAACGGGGCGAGACGACGGCCGCGAAGCCATAATCCATCAATGCCCAGACGGCATGCTCGCGGGACGACCCCGTCCCGAAGTTGGTGCCGGCGACCAGGATGCTGGCGTGGGCGAAACGTTCGTCGTTCAGCACGAAGTCGCGGTCGTCACGCCACGTGGAGAACAGGCCCTTGCCGAAGCCGGTGCGCTCCACCCGCTTGAGCCAGTCGCTCGGGATGATCTGGTCGGTGTCCACGTCGGACCGGTCGAGCGGCACCGCTGTTCCGCTGACCACCTGCACTGCTTCCATGTCGTCGTCTCCGTTGCTCTCGCGGTCGTCGGGTCTGGGTGCCGGTCAGTCCAGGTCGGACGGGTCGGCGAAGGTGCCTGCGATGGCGGTGGCGG
>CAZEAV010000241.1:0-5014 GCA_964510215.1 uncultured Iamiaceae bacterium | reverse complement strand
TGGCCCGACGGGGACGTCCAACCCGAAGACGGTTGCGATGCCCAGAGCGCGTACGTGCGTTTTTCGGGTAGCGGGTCCAGCGTGCACGCGGCGGTGACTGTCCACGTCATGTTGAACGCCGCGGTCGGGCCGATCGACTGCCGTGCCGAATCGTGTTTCATCGCGCTGTTTCCCCTCGTCGGCAATGCGCCGACGCATCTGGAGTCGCTCGCCTTCGCATCCGATGCGTGCGCGGCAGCCGGTTCCTGTGTCTCGGGCACGCGGCCCGGGGTCGCCGGTTTCGCGAATCCCCGGCCGGCACGCCCCACCCCGGCGCCGCCGGTCGTCGCCACCGCCACGTCCGCATCCGACGCGTCGATCCCCACCGATGCGGGCATCGCCGGCGATCTGACCGCCCCCGGGTCACTGACCGGCGAGGTGACCGGGCCGTTCCCCGCGCCCGATGTTCCGGCCACGCCGACGACCGGCGAAGGCATCGTCCGGTTGGACTTGGCCGCACCCGGCACCGACTGGGGTGCCAACACCCCCAGCTCGATCGTCGCGGACGTGTCGGTGGACGGTGGCCCCACCCAGCAACTCGTGCTTTTCAACGGCGCGACGCCGTTCGTCTACGCCGGAGAGCTCGGCGCGCTCACCACCGGACCGCACACGGTGACCGTCGGCGTGAACGCCGCCGCCAGCCGGCCCGGCTCGGCACCCGCGACCATCGAGGTGCATGATGTCCAGCTCGAAGTGGTCACCCCGGGCAACCCGCGCTACGACGCGATCCACTATGCGCCGGTGGTGTGGGGTCGCTCGACTTCCGCGTTGCACGACACACCCCTGATCGAATACGGCTCCACGACGCCGTCGGGCTCCGGGACGAAATCCAGCTACACCATGGTGTTCTCCCACGAGGACTCGGGCACGGCGTTCGTGCCGTTCATGGAATCGGGGGTGTGGGGCCGCACGACCGACATCGAGAGCTTCTTCTCGGCCACGGCCGATTCGACGGGCACACCCACGGGCGGGTCGTTCCTCGCGAGCGGCACGCCGGATGACTATCCCGACACCGAGAACGCGATCCTCGAGGAGGACCGGCCCTACACGAGCGGCGTCTGGGAAGGCGGGTCCCACGGGGTGGTCCGGGTCGCCACCGGGAACAACGACGTCTCCCAGAGTGGCACCACGGCGTTCCGGTTCCGTCCCGTGCCCGTGCCCGCACCGGGCCCGGGCGAGCCACGCGAAGCGGTGATGGACACCAACCCCTGGACCTACCGGATCGCCGGCGAAGAGGTCGCACGGTGGTACACCAACTTCACCACCGACCCGGCGCTCCCCGAACAGGGTGACGCCCGTCAGTACGCGTACGTGCAGCTCGACTCTTCCGGCTCTGGCGTCGACCAGGTGGCGATCGACGTGCAGCTCGACGGCGGGCCGACGTGGTACGCGAACGACCTCGGTTCCGGATACGACACCGGCGGGACGGGAACCGACCGGGTAGTCATCAAGTTGCCCACCGACTGGATGTCACACACGATCACCGCGGTCCGCATCCGGGTGTTCCCGACCGACGCCACGTCGTCGCTGCAGGTGTCGGGCCTGGAGATCTTCGGGCTGGACGCCGACTGGGGATTCCACCAGATCCAGGTCCCCGCACCGACCGTGGTCCCCGGGTTCCTGTTCGTGACCCAGCCGACCACGACCACGACCACGTCGACGACCACGTCCACGACCACGACCACGACCACGACCACGTCGACACCGGTGACCACTGCTCCGACAACGGTGTCGCCAACGACCACACCGTCCACGTCGCCGCCGACGAGTGAGCCCGCATCGTCGACGACGACCGGACCATCGGCCACGACCCCACCGTCGCACCGTGGGGCTCCGCCCGCGGAGGCCGTGACGCGCAACCCGACCTACACGGGCTGACCTCGGCCCGGGACGGACGCTTCTCCTAGGGTGGGCGACGGCATGGACACCTTCGCCTTCCTGGGCCTGCAGCCCACCCACAATCCCCATCGCTGGTATCTCCCGGTGGAGACGGGAATCTCCACCGGTGCCCCGTTTCTGTTCGGCGGCTGTGCCCTGGGAGCGGCGATCGAGGCCATGGAACGCACCACGGAGCGCCCGGTGGTGTGGGCGACGGGGCAGTACCTGTCGTATGCGCATCCGCCGGAGATCATGGATATCGACGTGACCATCGCCGCGCACGGCCACCGGATCACCCAGGCCCGCGCGGTCGGGCACGTGGGCGACCGGGAGATCGTCACCGTCAACGCCGCGCTGGGCCGCCGGCCGAGCGACGAGGCCGGGACCTGGCCGCGGTGCCCCGATGTGCCACCGCCCCAATCGTGTGCGCCGCGGGAGCGACGGAACCCCGACGAGAAGTCGGTGTTCCAGCGCATGGACCTGCGCGTGGCGAAGGGCCGGGACTGGGAAGACCTCGACGGCACTCCCAGCGACGACGGACGCTCCGCGCTCTGGGCGCGCATTCCCGATCTGTCGGAGGTGTCCGCCGGGGCGCTCGCGATACTGGGCGACCACGTGCCGTTCGGGATCTCCCAGGCGTTGGGGGTCATGGGCGGTGGGAACAGCCTGGACAACACCCTGCGCGTGGTGCGCCTGGTTCCCACGGAGTGGGTGCTGCTCGATGTCCGCATCGACGGAGTGGCCGACGGCTTCGGCACGGGCACGGTGCTGCTGTGGGCTTCCGACGGCACCCTGCTGGGCACCGCGAGCCAGTCCACGATCGTGCGACACTGGACCCCACCGAACGACACGACCGGAGACGACGAGGACCGATGACGATGCAACGACTCGGGATGACCATCCCTTTCGACGGGGTTCCCCTGCACACCCAGCGATCCTGGATCGCCGAGCTGGAGGAGTTGGGCTACACCGACGTGTGGTCCTCCGAGGCCAACGGGGCCGACGGGTTCACGCCGCTCGCGCTCGCGTCGGTCTGGGCGCCGAGCCTGCGGCTGGGATCGGCGATCGTCCCGGCGTTCACCCGCGGTCCGGCCACCCTGGCCCAGTGTGTGGCTACGATGGCCGACGCGGCGCCGGGGCGCTTCGTGTTCGGCATCGGCACGTCCTCCGGACCGATCGTGGAGAAGTGGAACGACATCGCCTTCACCGAGCCGTACAAGAAGGTGCGCGACACCGTGACGTTCCTGCGGACGGCGCTCACCGGCGAAAAGGTGCGTGAGGACTACGACACGTTCTCGGTGAAGGGGTTCAAGCTCGGATTCACGCCCGAGGTGCAGCCGGAAATCCTGATCGCGGCGCTCCGACCGGGCATGCTGCGGTTGGCCGGCCGCGTGGGCGACGGGGCGATCATCAACTGGTTGTCCGCCGAAGACGTGGCCAAGGTCGTCCCCCACGTCCACGACCAGGGGGACGGCAAGCAGGTGGTCGCCCGGATCTTCGTCGCGGCCACCGAGGACATCGACACCGTCCGCCAGGTCGCCAAGTTCGCGATCGCCGCGTACCTGACGGTGCCGGTGTATGCGAAGTTCCACGAATGGCTGGGCCGTGGTGACATGCTGGCCGAGCTGTGGCGCCGCTGGGGCGACGGCGACCGGAAGGGCGCGCTGCAGGCGATCCCCGACGAGCTCGTCGACCAGCTCATCGTGCACGGGTCGCCGAGCGAGTGCCGCGCCCACATCCAACGCTACGTCGACAACGGCGTGACCTGTCCGGCGGTGGCCTTCATTCCCGCCGGCTACGACGTCCGCCAGGCCATGGCGGACATCGCGCCACAGGCCTGATCGCCCACCGCCGACGAGCTGTGGTCGCCATGGTCACGGCTCGGCCGCGATGGCCCGGGAGAACTGCCGGAAGCCCGTGTCGAGGATCCAGTCGTGCCCGAAGCGGGCCACCGGTGGGGTGAGCCGCGCCACCATGCGGAGCAGCGGGCCCGCCGGGGCGAGCGACGAGGTGAGCCACAGCCTGCTGCCACTCCGGGTGGCGGCGATCTCGAGACGGGCGTCGCCGGCGAGGCCGCCTTCGACCGTTGCTGCGACCGACGCGCCGACGCGGACGTCGGTGAGCACCAGGTCGAACGCGACGGCGTAGGGAAGTGGCGGTTGGACGACGCACGACCAACGAGCGCCCGGCTCCAGTGGGCCCGGTTCGAAGTGGCGGAGCCACGGCCACCACGACGCATAATCGTCCACCCGCAGCAGGGCCTGCCACAGCGCGTCCGGAGGAACGGCAAAGGCATAGGTCCTCCTCGACTCGACCTGCACCGCGCCAGTTTCGCATGTCGTGGCGGACGACGGCGGGGCTTCAGGAACCTTCCCTTGGCACCGCGCCGCGGACCGCTTCCACGAAGACGCGGGGGAACTCGTTCCCGACGTCGACCTGTTCGCAGCGTTCGACCGAGAATCCCGCGCCCAGGAGCAGGCGGTGGAGGTCCTCGGGTTGCCACAGCGTGAACGCCCGCCCGGGGAGGTCGTCGTCGGAGCGGAACCAGCCCGAACCGGCGAACGCCTCGGCAATCAGGCGTCCCGAGGAGGCCAGGATCCGATGCAGGTCGGCCAGGACCGGCGCCAGGGTCGCCCGTTCGACGTGCTGGAGACACTTGTTGGCCCAGATGCCCGCGAACGCGCCGTCGGCGAAGGGCAGATGCTCGAGGTCCGCGCACACCAGGGGGACGGTCGCATCCCGGCGATGTGCCACCGCGAGCATCGCCGGGGACACGTCGGTCGCGATGAGCGGGCGGCCGACCAGGGTGAAGTACAACCCCGGACCACATCCCAGGTCCAGACGGCGACCGGGCGGCGCCTGTCGCGCAAAACGCCGTGCCGGTTCCGGATCGCGCACGTCACGATGGGTGGCGTAGGTCTCCGCGCCTGCGTCGTACGCGGCGACTATGTCCGGATCCATCAGAACAGTCCGAGTTGTTCGGTGGCGGCCCCCCCCCCGGGGTGGGGGGCCCCCACGGTGCCGCCGCGCGGGCCCCAGGTGCGCCCCACCACGTCACCCAGCGTGGCAATCGGCAGCAAAACATCTTCCTCCAGGC
>CAZEAV010000240.1:2839-5018 GCA_964510215.1 uncultured Iamiaceae bacterium | reverse complement strand
CCGCCGACCAGGGTGATGTCGGAGGCGGCGATGGCGACGTCGGTGCCGGTGCCGACGGCGATGCCGAGGTCGGCCTGGGCGAGGGCGGGCGCGTCGTTGATGCCGTCGCCGCACATCGCGACGACGTGACCCTGCCCCTGGAGCCGCTCGACTTGCTGTGATTTCTGCGAGGGGAGCACGTCGGCGATGATGTGCTCGATTCCCACCTGGCGGGCGACCGCGGTGGCGGTGGCGCGGGTGTCGCCGGTGAGCATCCAGACGTCGAGTCCCAGCGCGCGCAGTTGGGCCACGGCCTCGACCGACTCGGGACGGATGGTGTCGGCGATCGCGAGCAGTGCGGCGAGCGAGTCGTCGACGGCGACGAAGATGGCGGTCTGGCCCTGGTCGGCTGCCGTCTGGGCGGCGGCCTCGAGCGGGGCGGTGTCGACGCCGGCGCTTGCCATCAGGGCCCGGTTGCCGGCCCGGACCCGGTGCGCGCCAACGGTTGCGTCGATGCCGTGGCCGGGGACCGCCTCGAAGTGGTGCACGGGTGGGAGGGCGAGCTCGCGTTCGCGGGCTGCGGCGGCGACCGCCGAGCCGACCGGGTGCTCGCTGCCGGCCTCGGCGGCCGCGACGAGGGCGAGCAGCTCGTCGGCATCCCAGCCGGGGGCGGGGGTCAAGCCCGCGAGTGAGGGACGGCCGGTGGTGATGGTGCCGGTCTTGTCGAGCACCACGGCGGTGAGCCGCTGCGCCTGCTCGAGCGCCTCGCCGTCGCTGATGAGGATGCCGTGCTCGGCCGCCTTGCCGGTGCCGACCATGATCGCCGTCGGGGTGGCCAGGCCGAGCGCACAGGGACAGGCGATGATCAGGACGGCGATCGTCGTGGAGATCGCCATCGTCATCCTGGTGTCGTCGGGGCCGATAGCCGCCCAGGCCGCGAAGGTGAGCGCCGCCGCGACGAGGACCGCCGGTACGAACACGGCGGAGACCTTGTCGGCCAGCCGCTGCATCGGCGCCTTGGACCCCTGCGCGTCCTCGACCAGCCGAACGATCTGGGCGAGCGTCGTGTCCTCGCCCACGGCGGTCACCTCGACCAGCAGCGACCCGGTGCCGTTCATGGTGGCGCCGATGACGACGTCGCCCGCCACCTTGCGGACCGGCATCGGCTCACCGGTGAGCATCGACTCGTCGACCGAGGACCGGCCGTCGGTGACGACGCCGTCCAGCGGCACCTTCTCGCCCGGACGCACCCGGACCGTGTCGGCCACCTTGACGTCCGCGAGCGGGACGTCCTTCTCTTCGCCGTCGCGGACGACCCTGGCGGTCGCAGGGGCGAGCCCGACAAGGGCGGTGATGGCGGCGGCGGTCTGCTTCTTGGCGCGTCCCTCGAGCCAGCGGCCGAGCAGGACCAGCGCAATGATGACGAGCGAGGTCTCGAAGTACACGTGCAGCGGCAGTCCCCAGCGCTCCGCCGCGGCCGGCCACAGGGTGACGAAAGCGCTGTAGCCGTACGCGATCCCCGTGCCGAGCGCGACGAGGGTGTTCATGTTGGTGGTGCCGTGCTTGCCGGCGGCCCACGCCGCGGTGTAGAACGGCTGGCCTGCCCAAAACTGGACCACGGTGGCCACCACGAGGATGGCAGGCATCAGCCAGTCCATGGCGTCGATGGGCAGCGGCACGTACATCAACACCATCAAGCCGAGCCCGGTGGTGAGCGCGACCTGCCACTTGCGCTTGAGATCGGCCAAGAGGGCGTCGCGCGGGTGGGCGGAGTCGTCGACCGGCTGGACCGGGTCGGTGGTCGCCTCACCGGGCGCACCCTCCCCGTCACCTGCTGGATAGGTATGCCGCGGGGTCCCGGTGTAGCCCGCGCGTTCCACTGCCGCGGTGAGCTGGGTGAGGTCGACCATGGCGGGGTCGAAGCTCACGCTCGCGACCTCGGTCGCGAGGTTGACTTGGGCGGAGCCGACGCCGTCGAGGCGCTTCAGCGCCTTCTCGACGCGCCCGACGCACGACGCGCAGGTCATGCCCCCGATGTCGAGCGTGCACGAGACCTCCGAGGTCGGGGAAGTCGGCTTCGAGGTGGTGGTCATGGCGTGCTCCTGACGGTCGCTGCGTGGACAGGCTCACGGTGCCTCCCGGGTCGCCGGATTCGCACCGGCGGAATTGCCGGGTTCGCCAGGGGAATGGCCGGGTTCGC
>CAZEAV010000240.1:0-2739 GCA_964510215.1 uncultured Iamiaceae bacterium | reverse complement strand
GCCGGGTTCGCCAGGGGAATGGCCGGGTTCGCGTCTTCGAGCGACGCGAACCCGGGCCGTCCCTACTACTGGGTGGCTACGGCGCTCAGCACGTCGATGCGTGCGGCCCGACGCGCCGGTAGCAGACCGGCTGCCAGGCCGGCCATCCCCGCCAGGACGACGGTCGCGACGAGCTGGCTGGCCGGCACGCTGACGACCAGGCCGGTATCGGTCGACAGCCCGGCCAGCGTGGCGATGCTCAGGCCGACCCCCAGAACGACGCCGATGACCACGGCGACGGCAGCGACGAGCACCGCCTCGGCGCGGACCATCCAGCGCAGCTGCGTGCGGGTCATGCCGACCGCCCGCAACAGTCCGATCTCCCGGGTGCGCTCGACGATGGACAGCGCCAGCGTGTTGGTGATACCGAGCAGCGCGATGAGCACCGCGAACCCGAGCAGCACCGTGATCAGCCCGAGCACCTGCTCGACTGCGGCGGCGCGACCGGCCGCCGCCTCCGCCTGGTCGCGGACCTGGGCGTTCGGGAAGTCTGCGACCGCCGCGTCGAGGGCCGAGCGGGCCTTGGCCTGGTCGACGCCGTCGGCGAGGGCGACGTAGATGGTGGCATCGACGTTCTCGGCGTAGTGCGCGGCGTAGGTGTTGGTCGAGATGATGTAGTTGGTGGACAGGGCCTGGACCGATTTGTCGGCCATCAGCCCGACGACGCGCAGTTGCTGCTCGCCGTCGCGCGGGAACGTCATCGCCAACGTGTCGCCCACCTTCAGGTGGCGCTCAGCGGCCACGTCCTCGGCGACCACGACCGCGTCGCGCCGGAGGTCAGACAGGCTGCCGGCGGTCATGGTGACCCGCGCGACCTTCGGCAGGGTCGCCGGGTCGACGGCCGTCAGCGCACTGGTCACGCCGTTGTCGAGCCAGTGCCCGTACCGGACCGCCGAGACCGCCCCGACCTCGGGCAGGGCGGCGACCCGCTGCGCCGTCTCGGGGGAGAGTCCGCCGAGCATCTCGTTGCCGCTGCTTTGGACCATCAGCTCTGCGGTGACCGCCTCGGTGCCGCCTGCGGTGATCGCCTTGACCGAGTCGCCCAGGACCGCCACGAAGCTGATGAGCGCCAGGCCGAGCGCCAACGCCATCGTGGTGGAGGCCGTCCGGCGCGGGTTGCGCACGGTCGACTCCCGGGCCAGCCGACCGGGCACACCGGCGTGGTGAAGCGGATGCCCGACGGCCTGGGCCAGCCGCGGTGCCACGACCGGCCCGAGCACGACGAGCGCGGTAAACAGCACGGCAGCGCCCATACCGACGAGCTGGACCTCGCGCGCAAATGCGGCGGCCACGAGCTCGAGCACAGCGAGTCCGAGCAGAACCCACCCGGTGACCAGTCGCCCTCGACGCGGAGTGCGCAGTGCCGGGTCGGAGGCCCGCATCGCCTCGACCGGAGCCACCCTGGCGGCGCGACGGGCCGGTGCCATGGCGGCCAGCAGGGTGACGAGGGTGCCGGCACCCAGGGCGACGACGAGGGTCCGGGCGGTGATGGTCAACGGCCCGTCGGGAAGGGCCAGGCCGGCACCCTGGGCGAGACCGCGCAGCCCGTAGGCAGCGCCGACTCCCATGACGGTGCCGCCGATGGCACCCGCGAGCCCGACGAGCAGGGCCTCGCCGAACACCGAGGCGAACACCTGTCGGCCGGTGGCTCCGGCGGCGCGCAGCAGCGCCAGCTCCTTCGACCGCTGGGTGAGCACGATGCCGAAGGTGTTCGCGATCAGGAAGGCGCCGACGACGAGCCCGGCCGCTGCCAGCGCCAGCAGCACCATCCGCAGGTACTTGATGCTCTCCTTGGCGGCGTCGGCGCTCGCGGCGGCGGCGTCTTGGCTGTTGGACACGGCATACTGCGAGCCCAACGTCCCGGCGAGCCGCGAACGCAGGTCCGGGACCGAGGTGCCGTCGGCGGCGATCACGTCCACCGAGCTGATGCGGGTGCCCAGGCCCAGGAGCGCCTGTGCGGTGGGCAGGTCGGTGAGCACCACTGCGGTGTTGGCGAGGCCGTCCGCGCCGCCGACACCGGCCAGCCCGACGACGCGCAGCCTGCGGCTTGTGGTCGCCGAGACGGTGACGGTGTCACCGATCGAGATGTGTTCTGCGCGGGCGGTTGCGGCGTCGATGACGGCCTCGCCGGCCTTGCTCGGTGCCCGCCCGCCGCGAAGGCTGTATGCGGCATACGGACTCTGCGCCCAGGATCCGAGCAGGGTGGGACCGTTCGGCTGCGCGACCCGGCCACGCACCTGCAGCTGGCCGGCGCCGCCGGCGACCGCGCGGACCCGCTCTACACCAGGGATGGCGGTGATGCGGTCGGCCAGGTCCGCCGGCAGTGGGTCACGCTGCACCTCGACCCCCATCGCAGCGTCGAACGCGGCGGCGGTGCGCACGGTGAGGTCCACACCCGCGGCTGACGTGCGGAACTGGTCGTCGAGCAGGCGGCTGCTGGTGTCGGTGAGGATCAAGCTGCCGGTGACAAAGGCCACGCCGAGGGCGACTGCGAGCCAGGTCAGGGCCAGGCGAGAGCGGTGAGCGAGGGCGTTCGAGAGGGTGAGGTGCCACATCGGGATCACGCCCCCGCCGCGGTCTCGAGGTGGGCCATGCGGCCTAGGACGCTCTCGGCAGTGGGCTCCGCCAGCTCGTCGACGACGCGGCCGTCGGTCAGGAAGACGACACAGTCGGCGTAGGAGGCGGCGACCGGGTCGTGGG
>CAZEAV010000239.1:0-5049 GCA_964510215.1 uncultured Iamiaceae bacterium | reverse complement strand
TCGATCCCGGTGATCGTGGCCTTCGGAGCGATCCGCACGTGGAGCCAGTTGACGGTCTGCCCGACGTCCAGCACGGACAGGGTGCCCGAGCCCTTCACCGAAGCCGAGGCGGACCAGGACAGCGACCCCGACGGCTGCACCCCGTCCAACGTCCCCAGCACGGTCTCACGCGGTGACAGCAGGGTGTAGGTGAACCGGATGTTGCGTGCGTCGGTGAGGACGTTGCCGAAGTGCTGCGGCACGGCGTAGACCCCATCAGGCAGAGTGAGCGGCATAGCGGCTGTCCTCCCCTACTGTCCGGTGGATGGGTTGGTGATCCCGTACTGCTCGGTGTAGTCCTCGCGGGTGACCTTGAACCCCACCGTAGCCATGCCCGGGTACCCGGCCTCGGTGTCCACGTCGGAGATGGCCCCGAAGATGCGGCGGCCGGTGTAGTCCCGGTAGCAGACCAGCCCGGCGGTCAGAGCCGCGTCCTCCCAGTCGCTCGGCGGCGAGTCGTGACGGCAGTCCTCGGGGTCGTCGGCCGGGCACTGCTCGTCGTAGAACAGCGACCCGCTGACGTCGATGGCCTGGTGCGCGTTCTCACCGTCGACGCCGATAGGCCAGCGACGACCGGCAAGTGGGAAGTTGCCCCGGTCCAGCCCGGTGGTGTTCTTGATCGACAGTTCCCCGTGCACCCGCAGGACCTTGGCGAAGGCGGCACCGTACGCCACGAATGCCCACAGCCCGTCGCCCACCTGGCCGTCGGTGCCCTGGACCTCCACGATGGGCAACGTGCGGTAGGCGGGCGCGGTGTTGGCCGCGATGATCCGGTACTCGTTGAGCCCGGTGGTCGACGGCAGGATGTCGATGAAGTCGTTGGGCAGGGTGAGGTCGTTGACCAGCGTCACCCAGTCAGAGCCGGGAAGTCGCCGCTGGATCGTTACCGACGACACCTCGGTCTCGGCCCGGCCTTCGGCCTCGGACCGGGACGCTTCGGCGTCACCCTCCCACGAGTAGATGTAGGTCGACTCGTTGGTGGAGTCACCCGAGAAGTACGAGCGCGGAGACTCCCCGGCGGCCGACACTTCCTGCACCAGCACGTTGTCCAAGAACACCGACGTACCGGCGAGGTCGGGAGTGCTCGCGGTGTTCGACACGAACAAGGTCAGTTCCGTGGCGTCCGAGGGGGTCTCGGCCGACGCGAGCAGCACGGCCTCCACCGGTGAGCCGTCGGCGGGCAGGGTCACCGTGACAGCGGTCATCACGACGGACGAGGGAGCACCGTTCCCGGCCTGACCACTCAGCCGCAGGGGCACGTCGACCCCGGCGTCGGTCCACAACGACACCCGAGCCGAGTAGAACGTGCTCGCTGAGACGTCCGTCGGGCCGACCAGAGCCACGGAGACGGCCCCGGACAGGCTGTCCGGTATATAGAGCCCGGCCGAACGATTTCCGGCGTCTCCGTACGAATACGGGGTCACCGAGGAACCGGTGTCAGCGGTGACGCCGACCGGCACGTCGTACTCGGGCCCGGTATTGGGCGGCACCTGCACGGTGTCCCCGGTGACCGACTCGAAGTTGGGATTGGTGAACTCGTTGTAGACATCCGGTGGCGCGGGCAGCGGGTCGTCGGCGGTGAGGTGAAGGATGACCGTTCCCAGGCACTCCTTGTACTCAGGCGTCGTCGTGACGGTAGCCGGGACCGGCAACTGCACCGTGACGGTGACCGAGTACGGCTCCGAGTACAGCCCGTCCTCCGAGCGCACCTGCAAGGTGATCGTGAACGACTGTCCGTCCTCAGCCGGGTAGGAGAACGAAGCAGACGTGGAGGTGTCGTTGCCGGACAGTTCCTCAAGGACCGTGCCGGAGTCGGGGTCGACAAGTCGGAGCAGCCAGTAGTTCTGCGGAGACAACTCGTTCTGGTTGTAGATCCAGGTCACCGTGATCGGCAGCGCGGTGATGTACTCCGTCGGGTCCGTGATCGTGCCTGTCGGTGTTGTGGAGCCTTGCACGGTGGCCGGGGGTGACCACGGCCCGTAGCCAGCCGAGACCACGCCCTCGGTCTGGACCTGCCACAGGTAGTCCTCGCCGTTACTCAGCGTGTTCGCCGGGATCGTGTAGGACGACTCCGAGGACGCCTCGTCAGTGACCAGCGGAGTCCAGTTCTGGCCGCCGTCGGTGGAGTACTGGATCGAGAAATGGGTCTGCGGCGCCTTGTCGCCGCCGTCGTGGTGGGTCCAGGTGAATGTCTGGTCCAGCGTGAAGTCACGAGGGACGCCGTTGGGGTCCAGTCCGGTCGGCGCCTTCGGAGCGACGATGGTGCTGATCGAGTTGCCGTTGACCCACGCCGACGGCAGGCTAGCGCCCGAGGACACGTTGGACGGGTTGACCGTCCGCACCCGGTAGATGTTGGACCCCGGGTTGGGGTTCTGGTCCGTGTAGGTCTTGGTCGTGAGCCCGGTGGCCACCGACGTCCAGGGCCCGGCCGCTGTCGACGCTCGCTCGATATCGAACGTGACCGGCGGCGCGGTGACGAACGCCGTGGAGTCCCACGTGGTGGTCACCGACGACCCGGACGGGTCCAGCGCAGACTGCACGTTGGCGGGCGGTCCTGGCGTCATCCAGACCTGGCCGGAGTAGGCGTAGCCGGACGAACCAACGCCGTTGTTAGCCCGGATCGCATAGTTGTAGATGGTGTTGGACTGTAAGCCGGGCACGGTGTACGACGACGCGGCACCGGAGACCGTGGCGATAGGCACGTACGCCGACCACGAGTTAGTGGCCGCCGAGAAGTACTGCGACAGGATGGTCTGAGAGCCGTAGGGCCCGGCGTACGAGCCGTGAGGTATCCAGGACAGCGCCACGCTGTTGTCGTTGATCCGGCTGGCGGACAGGTTGCTCGGCGCGGCTGGGACCGTGAATGGCCGGGCAGCGATGTACCAGGCGTAGGTCTGGACCGGCGCAATGCCGTTGTAGGTGCCGGTGACCTGGGCGGTGATGAACGTCGAGCCCGGCGACGAGCCGTACGACGACGCCGGGTAGTAGTACGTGTAGTAGATCGGCCCGACACGAGCGACCGCTCCGCCGCCTTGACCGTTGTTGAACCCGATGGACCCGCTGACAGCGCCGGACCAGGTGAGGGTCTGGTTGTCGCTGTACTGGTACTGGTTCTCGGTCCAGATGGTGAACGAGTAGGTGACCGACGTCGAGTTCCAGTAGACCGGCGTCTGGCCCGTCGGCTCGATGCCGACGCGCATAGCGTTGCCGCCCGCGCTCTGCCAAGGTCCCCAGTAGATAGCGATGGTAATCCCCTCCTATGCCACTACAACGCCGCTACGAGCGGTCTTACGGCGCCGGTTGCGGGATTGCTTGAGCAGGTTGAGGAACTGCTCGATGTCCTTCATCTGCTTGATATCGTCCACCGACAGCGTGACGATCACGTCTCCGAAGGTGGTGCCTCCGCCGTTCTCCGCGATAGCCACGAGAGCGCTGGACTGCCGTGGGGTCAGCACAGCCTCCGGGCGGCCGGTCCGGTTGTTTGCCAGAGTGAGCCCGGGAGCGAGGAACCCACCGGAGTCGTAGCCGTGACCCTTCCACGCGGCGAGCGATCCGTACCTGCTGACGGTGTACATGATCGCGGCGTAGATGTTGGCGAACGGGTCGTAGATACCCCGCGACCGCCACGTCCCGGCGTAGGCGTCGAACGTCGGCTGGATGACCTGCATCAAGCCCTTGGAAGGTGTGCCCTTCTTGGCGTTGATATCCCAGTTGTTGACGGCCTTGGGATTGCCACCGGACTCGGAGTTCATCTGCATGAGCAGCCGGTCGATCCACTTGGACGACTGACCCGCAGCGGCCAGCGCGGTGAGCGCGACGTTGCGCCACTTCTCCACGCCACCGCCGGGACCGGGTTTGCTGGCAGCGGCGGACTCCCCGGCCTTCTTGTTGGCCTCGTCCAGGTCCTTCTTCTTGCCGACCAGCCAGTCGTGGATGCCGTTGTAGACGGTATCCATGACGCCCTTGGCGATCCGGCCGATGAAGTTGTCCGGCAGGAACTTTTTTACCTTGTCGATGATCGGCTTGATCGTGTGCTCCATCGCCCACGCGACGCCCTTCTTGAGCAGGTCGAGTGCGCCCTCGACCCAGCCCTTGAGCGTGTTGCCAACCGACTTGAGAACGTCCAGCGCGCCGGACACCACGTCACCGACGAACGAGAACAGGCCGCCGCCCTCAAGCCGGACGTTGTTCGACCGGGCGGGCAGTGATCCGCCGACACGGCCGCCTCGGGCGAGCATCTGGTCGGAGGGGATACCCAACTGCCCCATCGTCCAAGCGACCAGACGCTTGGCGTTGCTGGCGTACTTAGGATCGGTGGGAATCACCGCCTCGGGGTAACGCGGGTTGCCCTCGCCCACGATGGCGGTCGGACCACTGGTGATGAAGCCGTTGCCGATAGTGCCGCCGCGAGCGAGGAACGACGGCATCGAAGCGTAACCCATCACGCCGCCGGTCTCCTTCCACTCAGGGATCGGCGGAATAGCCTTGATACCGAACAGACCGGTGATCGCGTTGATCGGCTTGATGAACCACGAGTTGATGGCCCCGGTGACGGCGTTGACGCCCTTCTTGAATATGCCGACCACACCGTCCCAGACGCCCTGAGCGACGTCCTTGATCTTGCCGAAGATGGACGTGAAGGTGTTGACGATCCCGTTCCAGGTCGATGAGAAGAACCCGGTGAAAGCGGAGAAGGCGCCGGAGAAGAACGACCGGATGCCATTCCAGGCAGTCTCGGCGGCGGACCGCAGGTTGTTCCAGATACCCCGGAACAGGGCCAGAATGCCGTTCCAGATAGCCGTGAAGAACCCGGTAAACGCGGCAAAGGCTCCGGCAAAGAAGGCGTATATGCCATTCCAGACTGCCACGGCTGTAGCCCGTATCGAGTTCCATACCCCGCTAAATATGGCGACAACGGTGTTCCAGATAGACGTGAAGAACCCCACGAAGGCCGAGAGCGCGGCGCTGAAGAACCCGGCGATGGCATTCCATACCGTCACGGCGATACTG
>CAZEAV010000238.1:0-5094 GCA_964510215.1 uncultured Iamiaceae bacterium | reverse complement strand
TCGACCAGACCCTCTTCGACCTCACCCACCACGGCCCACACCAACGCACCTCCGCTGACCTGGCCGCGCGGATCGACCTGGACCAGGCCATGGTCGAGCTGCGCTACGCGGCCGCCGACCTACGCGACCTCACCCACCAAGCCGTCCCACTACCACTCCAATTGGCCCGCTCGGGTCTGCTGTTCGCCCCCGCCCGCGCGCTACGACACACCCCCGAACGCATTAATGCCGTCACCCACCACCGCTACATCACCGCCGCCCCGAGCGACATCACCTCGCTCAGTGCCACCGCCAAAGAGGCGGCCGAGACTGTGCGGAGCGCTCATAGGACATTGGACAACGTCACGAACCAGCCCCGAGCCGCGTCGAGCCTCGTGAACCGGGCAGGTGGAGTACACAGGGCCCTCGCCTCGGTGCCCCGCCCTGAACTATGAGGAGATATGGACGGGAGTAGCGTCGGCCAGCGGAATCAAAGCCCTGGCGGCGATCGACACGGGCAAATTCGATCATCGGGTCGGACTTCGGCATTGCGACGTCGCATAGTGCCCTTGCCGGTCGGTAAACGTGTTGACGCACAACACGAAGGGTTGGCCATGACGACGACGAAGAACGAATCCCCTGCATTCCCCGGCCCGACCAGCGAAGTGTCCGCGACCGAGCACTTCGCCGAAGAGGTGGGGACTCTCCTCACCTCGGCTGAGCTTGCCAAGATCATCCGCGTTCCGCACGCCACGCTGCGCTACTGGCGGCACGTCGGTGTCGGCCCCAGGAGCTTCAAGATGGGTGACCGCCGGGTGCTGTACCCCAGTGACACATCCGCCACCGACCCTCCCGCGCTGGCGACCGTCAACTGAACCGTGCGCTCCAAGTCATGAGCCTCACCCAGATCGCCACAGACACCCCAGGGCGGGCCTACTATCGACGCAAGCGCGCCACTCGCAAGAGCCACCAGGAAGCACTGCGATGCCTAAAACGCCGGATCAGCGACACTGTGCACCGGCGCATGCTTCAAGACCAACAAGCGAGCCCGGGAGGACAAACGGTGGCGACAACTGACTCCAGCGCGGCTGCCTCAACCCGGACGGACCACCTGTTCGGACGAGTCACTTCCCGGGCTCGCGGCACCGAGGCTACAACCACCGAACAGTGCCTGGCGTGACACAAAGAGGCGCCGTTGGCCGAACAGTTGCCTCCTTGAGCGATCTTGACCTCATTTGCCGATCCGCAACGGCGCTGAAGCGCCATCGTCGCCAGCAGCCGCCCGCTATGCTAAGACCTCCACATGGGTGTAGGAAGTGTGAACCACCCTCCTAATGAAACAGGAGACTCACTGTGAATGGTTGGCAGTGGCTGGTAGCCATTAGCGTTGTCGCTGCCGTCGTGCTAATCGTTGTGCTGGTTAGGGGTCGAATCAAGGTTTCGCTATCGCACAACGATGTCGGCGCGGGCGTCGAAGCATCTAGATCCCCTAGACCCGGAGGAACTGCCAAAATCACGCGGTCTCGATCTAGTGACGGGGGAGCTCGCGCGGAGGGGGCCAGCGCAGAGATATCCCGATCTCAAGTTAAAGGCAATTTGATTGCTAAGGCCGAGGGCTCTTCTTCGGAGTTGCCCCCAAAATCACAATCAACCGGACAACAGTCGGCGGAGAACTCCTCGTAGTCGCATACGCTGGCAGCGGTAGTGCGACCCTCGAAGAAGCTATAGAGGGGTGGATACACGGCCCAATCTCTTCGATGCGGTTAGAGTTGATCCGAGACTGGCTTGACATGGAACTTGAAGGCGCTAAGGCCGCGCTCGACAACGGCAGAGGAGCTGAGCATAGCCGAGACCTTCTGCGTCAACTTGAACCACTGGTAAGCAAACTATATGTGAGTGCCCCCACCAGCCAAGTGGATTCGCGGGTGGTCGACTACTGGTCTATAAGGTCGCACGTTTCATTCGATTCCTCGAAAATGCTCGACGCGTATACCGCCGCGATTCAGGCCAGACACTTCTTGAAGGAGAGAGGCTTTGATCCTGAACGAGCCGCTCGAATAGAGAGACTCTCTGCATCAGCAGCGGCGGTGAACTCTAGGATTACCGAGGCCCTCGCGCACGCGAATACTTCGATCACCGTAGGCGCTGAGGCAGGCATGCTGGCAGCGGCCCGGGGCAAGTACTCGGAAATGAGTATTCGAGCAAAGTATGCCCCCGGGAGCATTTCAAATGCCGAAGCGTTCCTCACTAGCCGTGACATCCATGTGGTGGCGGAGAGCCACTCGGCTAGCTTAGCTTGTGCGGGAGAGTTGCTCCTGCTTAAAGCGGAGATTGCCAGAGTAGCTCCAGACCCTGACATGGTCTTGCGGCACTTGGCAGCCGCGGAGGACCTGATGTCCTACGAGGCGCGAGACCGTCTCATTCAGCGAATGCAGCTAGCCGAGGCAACCGTTAGGTCCGGCGTTGTCGCTAAGAACGCCGGACTGGCAAAAAGTGGTCTGCTCATGATTGAAGAACTCGGTGCGCAGTTGCCAGCTCAGCGCGCTCGGCTTCTCGACGTTCGAACCACGTACTCGAGCGCCTTCGAATCCTAGCGCATAAGAGTCTGGGCAAAGAGTCTTGGATCCAATAGCGCTCTGACCGCGTCTCTATGACGAACCCTTCCCCTCTTATGAGCAACGGCCGTGACTGCCAGCAAAAGGCTTTGCCCCTCGTCCTTCAGTACGTTCCTGTATGACTCACAATTCGTTTCATCCGCAAGCTCTAAGGCTCCACTTCCCTCTTCCGCCACCGTTGGCCTACCACGCGCAATGGATTCGGCAACAAACAGGCCAAAATCTTCTCGGCTCGTTCCGATACAGACCGTAGCCGAGTTGATGAGATAGGCTTTCTCTGTATCAGATATTGGCCCCAGAAAGAGGACGTTAGATGGCAGGTTGGAAACGAATTGTGTTGCAAGCCTCCCGCCGCCCGCTATTACCCATGGAATGGGGAGCAGGTGGGCGTACCGGGCCACCTCGAGTATCTGCTTTCCTGGCGCTATTCGACTAACAGTGAGCGCGAACTCGCTCGGGAGGGGATACCTTGGGGAGGTCACCCCTACGTCGCACGCGGGTCCGTCCGTCGCCTTGATTGGTGGATACAGCACCTGGGCCTCAACTCCGTAGGCCGCAGAAACGCGCGCCTGCGTGGCACGACTGTTAGTATAAACCCGAGCTGCGGACGAAATAGACTGAATTTCCTGTGAAACCATCCACTCACGCACTTCGTCACTTATCGTCTCCGTCTCCCAGGGAACTCGGCGTGGCTCCCACAGCACGCGCGTGGGCGTATGGAGATACAACCTCGCAATTCGCGATTGACCTCCTAGGGCTAGACCGAAGTGATGATGCATTACGAGGTCCAGTTTCTTAGGCACCCTCCCCTGGGCACGAACGAGGGTCCCTTTATCCCGTAGGATATCCAAGAGATCAGTGCCGATCTTCCTAGCGTCGACGAGCAAATGGTGATGCCGTCCTAGATCTGCCGTTACACTACTCGGCAAACCGATTCCGACGGTTACGAACGCTCCCTTGGCACGGACTAAAGCAACCAAGACGGCCTCACCACCACCGCTGCTGAGGTGGACATCCTGGAAGATCTGCCTCATGAGAGCACCATTTCAAAAATTTTCCCCCATAGCGCGTGAGAAGGCTCAGGCCCGTGCAGTCTCCACGCCGTGCAACGTGCTGCAAGACGCATCCTCATGCAACGCCTCACGTTCCGCCGCACGCTCCATATGATTGCGTCGAGGTCCCGGAGTTCCTTGTCGACAAGAAAACCATTCTTTGCGTTCCTCACCACGTCGGAGTGGCCCGGGATGCGTGTGCAGACAGCTAGCCCTCGCACCGCCATGCACTCCAGTAGAGATTGAGGTAGGTGATCGACACGTGCGGGAAAAATGCACGCGAGCGCTTCCCCCGCGCCCCTCCCTCGTTCATCAATCCCCTTGAGGGCAGAGGCTTCTATGCCCAGTTGGTCGATCGCATCTGAGTGTTCCGGCGACATCGGACCAACTACGTTTACCTTGAGCCTAAATCCATATGTTCTAATTTGGCTTTGGGACCACCAGCGAAGCAAATCATTGAAACCCTTGGAGTCAGTAGGTCGACCAGTGAAGGACAATTGATTTTCACGAACTGAATCCTCCCTGCCAAAAAACTCCTTGGGCAGTGCAAGGCCTGCCTTGAATACTCGCGACTTTGGGTATCGTGAGCGCAAGATATTTGTGTAGCTTCCATTCAAAGTGATCAGGTTTCTTACACCCTCAATATTCACATCAGGCCCCACATCGGTTGGCACCCTTCCAGGGCGCTCCAGAAGGAGGGCAGCCCGATCTCCTCTCCGTTTCAACTGAGTGATGAGTCGTGCGCTGATATCTGTCGATTCAGGCAGTCCCATAACGAGAAGCGGGGCAGAGTTACAACGTTGCTCGAGTATTTGGTGGATGGTATTCAGCGGTGCCCGGGTGATGCGGCTTCCAGAGGTCTCCGTAACAAGCGCCTGGCCGATGCCCCATACAACCATCTGCATGCAGGGGAATAGTGAGGACACACGAGCTGCCAGCACCTCGACGCCCGAGGATTCCAAGTTCGTGGGGCATACGATGTCTAGCGTTGTCGCTTGATCCAAGGGGCGTCCTAAGATGGTCGTCGCGTCGCCCGAAGCGCTAGTTTACTCTCGAACGGTCAGCATAGTAGCTCAAACCAGGGACTTCAGGCGGACAATTGAGATTCTGTGATTACTAGCGATACTCGGCTTGAGGGAAGCCGTAGCGGGGCGTCACAAGTTGCGCTACGTCGTCGTTCCTTGGACACATGCCAACTCGGTCAAGTCCGGCGGCGTGGTATACGACGGGTGATCTTTGTTGGGTGTAGTTCAGGCCGAGCTGAGTGTTCGGCCCGCTGGCCCCTCCTCGGTGGCGGTGTTGACGGTTTGTGGCCCAAGCCGGCCTTGGCCGTCTATCGACCGCGAAGCTGCCAAGCACCGCACGAGCGGCGTTCTCGGCATCGATGAAGTCGTCAACGCCGTCACCCGGGGGCGCTACATCACCGCCGACCAGACCGACATCACCAC
>CAZEAV010000237.1:0-5099 GCA_964510215.1 uncultured Iamiaceae bacterium | reverse complement strand
GGCCGCCGTTGCCCATCCCCTGGAGGAACAACCCGACGATCACCTCCGCGTGCAGCGACGCGGCGGTGCCGATGCCGAGGATGACCAGCGCGCCGCCGATCAGGAGCGTGCCGGCGACGCCGATGAACCGCTCGCCGTAACGAGTCGCCAGATGCCCGGCGATCGGCGAGGACGCCGAGAACATCACCGGACGGATCAACAGCAGCAGCGAGATCTGCCAGAGCGAGAAGCCGAAGATCGCCGACAGCATGAGCGGCGCGATGACGAAACCACCCATGTACGCGCCACCCGAGAACACCGAACCGATGATGCCGAAGGTGAAGTTGCGGCGCCGGAAGAACGCCAGCGGGAGCAGGGGGTGCCGGGCGCGTCGTTCGGCGACCACGAACGAACCCAGACCCACCAGGCCGGCCGCAGCGGCCACGAGAACCAGGGTGTCCAGTCCCCGATCCGGCGCCTGGTTCAGCGCCAGCATGATCCCACCGGCTGCCACTGCCAGGGTGAGGGCGCCGGGGATGTCGAATCCCACGTCGCTCCGCGTGGGCGTCTCACGGAGCACCAGATACGCGGCCAGCACCGCGGAAAGCGCCACGATCGACTGGATCGCGAAGACCGGGCGCCATCCGACCGCCTGGACCAGCGGCCCTCCGGCGACCAGGCCGATCGCGGGTGCCCCCGCCGCCACCAGCGACCACCAGCCGAGCGCTTTGACGCGGTCGGCCCTGGGGGTCACCGAGAGGATCAGCGCCATCGAGGTCGGCTGGGTGGCCGACCCGATTACGGTCGCCCCCGTGCGCAGGCCGATCAGAGCGAAGGGGCCCCACGCGAACACGGTCACGGCGGTAACACATCCGGCCGCGCCGAACCCGATGAGAAAGACCTTTCGGTGCCCGTACAGGTCGCCGAGCTTGCCCAGGATCGGCAGCGCGATGGCGGATCCGATCAGGGGTGCGGAGATGACCCAGGCCATGGTGCTGGTCGAGGTGGCGAAGTCGTCCGCAATCGGTTTGAGTGCGACGGTCAGCACCGTGACCGGAAAGCTGGTGGCGAACATGCCCACCAATGCGGTCAGCAGCACCCACCGCGGATAGTCCCCACGTTCGTCGAAGCCTGCCTGGACACGTCGACGGAACGACACCAGAGCGGGCACCCGTCCACCGTATCGACCGTCGGCGATCTTGACCCAGCGGTCAAGATCGGTATCGAGACGTGTCCGATGCCTACTCGGCCATGCACCCGATCACGACTGCGGTTCGGCGTGGCACGGACCGCCATTGCACACGTCGATCACCGCGCTCTGGGCATCGGGCATCAGGAACGCGGACTTCTGCGAACGGGCGGCGGGGTCGTTCCGCGGGTCTTCGTGCGGATCGTGTTCGGCGACGGTCGGATCGTCGCCGGCGTCCGGCGGCGGCGTGTCCGTCAGGCCGGGGAGCGCCGAACCACTGTCGAAGTACACGATCGCCGAGCCGTGGAACGGATACGAGGCGATGCAGTCGATCCCCCACAGCAATCGGGTGTCGGGCACCCGTCCTTCGTCGAAAGCGGGACAGTGCGCCTTGGCGCCGATCGTGCGCGCCTCGGTGTCGGCCGCGTAGTCGCTCACCTGGTGGTCGCCGAGCGCGATCTGCATCAGCACCTGATGCTGCGGTGTTCCGGGGAGCGGGTCGGTGGTCATGTGGTTGGCGTACCCGTCGGGTTCGGACCGGTCCCACTCCAACTGCACCGCGGCGAGCCCGAGCATCCGATCCAGCTCCGAGGGATAGGAGGGCTTCAAAATCGCTTCGAACTGGACGAAATCCGTGCTGCGGGGCAGCAGCAGCCCGCCGTAGTTCATGCCCGAGACGCCCAGCACCCCGCGGGTGATGTCCTGGGAGACCGCCATGACCACGCCGCCTTCGATACCGCCCTGGCTGTTGCCGTCGTAGTAGACGTTCCCCGGCGCGATCACCGAGCCACCAGTCGAATTCTGGAATGCCGCATTCGTCGCCAGGCCCGGGCTCATCTTCATCAGTCGTGCCAGGAACAGGAAGTTCAGCACGCCCTGTTGCATCCGGTCGGCCAACTCGTCGAACTTGGACAGATCGGAAAGTATCCCGGCCGCGGTGGGAATATCGTCGTTCGACATCCCCACCCAGTTGGTGCCACAGAACACCATGTTGTGTTCGGCGGCCATGTCCTGCACGTTGCCGGCGGTGACCTCGCTCACCGACCCGAACAGCCCGTGCCCGTACAGTGACGCCCGTGCCGGTGTGGTCAACGCGCTCGTGGGGACGACGCAACGGAAGACCGCGGAGAACGTACCGTTGCGGGTCGGCAGCCCGGCGGCGTCCTCGTTGAACGTCGACCCCGGCGCGCCGGTGCCCGGGAGGGAGTTCGGTACGTCGAAGGTCCCCTCGACCACCCGGGCGATTCCGGCATGGGTCCCGGGCACGTTGCTGGTGACGGTGAACGACGGTGCAGCCGAACCGAGTTGGGCGAACGCGTCGTCGCGCATGTGGACCAGGCGTCCGGTGAGGTTCGCGGTACTGGCGACCGTGAAGTCCCATGCCAGGTACAGATCGGCCCGCGTCATCCCTTCGCCGGCCAGGGTCGTGATCACGTCGTTCATGTGTGCGGTCCGCTGCGCGAAGCCCGCGACCGGATCGGTCGTTCCGTCGCGGTAGGCCGCGAACACCGGCGGCGCATCGAGCTGCTGCCCGGCCGCGTTCTTCAGATTCTCCAGCCCGACGACGTAGTGGTGACCGTCGGTGAGGTTGCGTGCCGGATGGATCAACAGCAACTGCTTGGAGGGGTCCGAATAGGTGTCGTGCACGTCCAGCTCGGACCAGGTCGGGACGACGACGTGTGCGTCGGTGTCATAGAGAACCACCGGTGAGCCGGAGCCGTTGCGGTCCATGTGTGCCAGGGTCGGCAGACCCGAGGCGTCCACGTCGATCCCGGGGATCTGCAGCATCAGGGTCGAGCCGGGGCTGAAGCCGTCGGAGCGGTTGATCTGGGTCGGGTCGATCGGCGTGCCGCGGACGTTCGCGGGCAGCTCACCGGGCTTCAGGTTCACCCGCAGTCCCGTCGCCGTGGCCGGCGCGGAGCGGGTGTAGTAGTCGTTCGGCCAGGGCAGCATGCACGATCCCCCGGCGATCGGGTCACAGCCGAACCCGGCGAACTCGGCACTGGCCGCGAGGTGTGCCCGTACCGCGATCCAGCCGGAGCGATTCACCACCTGACTCCAGTACGCCTCACCGCCGGGGTCGGCAGCCCGCTGCAGCACCTGCAGGTACGCGGCATCGGTCCGACCGAGTCCGTACTCGTCCGACTGGGCGACGATCGAGACGACCCAGCTCGGCGACCGGCCCGCATCGAGGCGACCGGTGAAGTACCCCATCCCACTGTCGTCCGGGGTGCGGTCCAGCATCGCGGCATAGATCGCCGTGACCTTGTCCGCAGCCGTCGGGTTGTTCACTGCGAACTCCGGCGAGGAGGCGATGGCGCGGAGCACCGATTCGTAGGTGGCACCCCCGGCGATCCGTGACGCCCAGTAGTGCAGGCCGCCCGAGTCGGCGTCGCGTCCCAGCAGCCCCTGGTACGCGTGCGCTTTCAGCGGGGTGACGACGGCGTCGAAGGACTGTGCGACGCCCGTGGCGACGGCGCTCCGGGCCGCACCGGCGTCCAACTGGTCGCTGGGGTGCGCGGCAGCCGCGTCCGGGTCGGTGACCGGGACGCTCCACAGGCGATCCACCATCTGCAACGCGAGCGGAAAGTTCGCGGACTGGGCGGGCAGCGCCTGTGGGCCCGGCGTGGCCGCGGCACTCGATTTCGGTGTGGCTGGGGCGACCGGGGTCGCGCCGGCGACAGGTGCCACCAGCACCGACGCGCCGATGAGCACGACCGTCGACAGCGCGACGCCGAGCGGGCGACGGCTTCGGCGACCCGCCACCTGGCGCCGGTGATGACAGTCTGCATCGGGCCTGGCGGAGCTGTGCATGAGGTTCCCCTGTCTTCCCACGACGGTTGCTGCCGGGCGACCTTAGTCCCGCGCCGACACGGGTGCGCCCCGCGTCGCGCGGCACGCAGCTTTCGCGGCGCGGCTGTGCCCTGCGCCGGTCCGGAGGGCCGATAGGATCGGCGCCCGGTATGGCCCTGGTGAGTGAAAGCGTGAGTGGAAGCGTGAGCAACCGATGAGCAGGTTCTGGGGACGGTTGGCGCTCTGGACCGGCAAGCGCGCCGGCACGGTGGCGATCATCGGTCTGCTCATCACCTTGATTCTGGGTGTCGGCACCACCCGATTGCGCTTCGCCACCAGCCAGGCGAGCTACCTGAACAAATCGGACAAGATCTACCAGGACGATCAGACCTACGAGAAGCTCTTCGGCGGCCAGGCGATGGTCGTGATGCTGTCGATGAAGAACCACAAGAACGTCGACCATCTGTTCACGCCGAAGAACATGGCCCAGTTGTCGTCGCTCACCGAGGATCTGAAGAAAGGGGCGAAGAAGCACCAGATCCAGAGCGTGATCGGGCCGCTCGCGTCGCTGAAGTACTCCAATGCCCTGTCGTCGAAGAACTGGGTCTCACGCTCGGACCCTTCCAAGCCCTGCGACATCTCCGACCCCGCGGTGATCACCGAGACCGTGGAAGGCGCCGGGAACACCGACTGCAAGGTCGTCGACGCCGAGGTTCCCGACAGCGTCGTCGGCAAAGCGCTCCTCGGCGCGATGAGCGCACCGAAGCAGTCCGCCGCGTCCAAGAAGGTGCGGAGTGCCGACACCACCGCCACCTTGAAACGCCTCGCCACCGAGGTCGGCAACTCCCCGCATGAGCTGACGAATCCCAAGTGGGTCAAGTTCCTGCTCTACAACAACGACGGCAGCATCCGGAAGTCGCTGCGCACGTTCTTCCCGAACAAGACCCATGCCGAGGTCGTCGTCCGTCTCGACGGGCAACAGACGTTGGACGAACAGAGCGATTCCGCCGAGTTCGTCTCCCGGGTGGCCGCAGCGCACCATTTCGAGAGCGCCACCACGATCACCACCGGCGCACCGTCGCTGCTCAAGAACATCAACGACTACCTCATGGGCGGCATGTTCCTGCTTGGTGGGATC
>CAZEAV010000236.1:0-5099 GCA_964510215.1 uncultured Iamiaceae bacterium | reverse complement strand
CTCAGCTATGATCTGGTCATGTCGCTGGCCGATGATGCGGAACTCACCGAACTCGAGACCCGTCGCATCGTCGGTCCCGTCGCTGGCTCCGGAGGCTTTTGCGGCGCAGCGCACTGGAGGGCGCTTTCCTCGATCGACATGGAATCTGACGTCAACTCCTGTCCACCCTGTCGTACAGCAGGCCCGGAGACGGGGTATGGCCACACCAGCAGTGGGATGGGCCACACCTTGTCGCGTTTATCACTCCGGCGTTTTAACTGCGAGGCTGCCGAGATTGTCGGTCCCGACTCCTACGATCTGATGTCATGAAGACGCCAACCGTGATCGACCTATTCGCTGGTTGTGGCGGCATGACGGTGGGTTTCGCGCGCGAAGGCTTCAAACCGGTCCTCGCGGTCGAATGGGATCGGTTCGCAGCCGCAACTTATGCGGCGAATTGGGGCGAGGGCCACGTGATTCCCGGGGATATCGCCGAGGTCAAAGCTTCCCAGATCCCTACGGCTGACCTCATAATCGGTGGACCGCCTTGTCAAGGGTTCTCAAACCTGGGGCTTAAGGCGCTGGACGATCCACGAAACCAGTTGTGGCGCGAGTATATGCGATTCATCCGCACAGCCCGGCCACAGGTGTTCGTGATTGAGAACGTCGATCGATTCGCGAAGTCTCCCGAGTTTCAGATGCTTGAGGGGGAGGTCGACCGCGGCCTTCTCAAGGATTACGAGATCTCGTATGGCGTGCTCAACGCCGCTGACTATGGCGTATCTCAGCGACGCCGCCGGACCATTGTAATCGGGTCACGTGTCGGAAAGATCGACCTCCCTCAGCCCACACACGCAAGCGATGGAGTGAACGGCTTGAAGCCCTGGCGAACTGTCCGGGACGTCATCGAAGGTCTCCCTGAGCGCCCAGACTCCACCGAGCTACCTCAGTCCGTGACGGACTTCTTCGGGGAAGCAATGCCCGGCGTGTTCAAGAGTTTGGACATCCACTTCCGTCGCAGCCCCAACCCGCTCTCGCTGGAGCGCTACTCCTACGTGCCGCCGGGCGGCGGACGCTTTGACGTTCCCACCGAGCTCCTGCCTCGGTGCTGGCGAGAGAAGCCTACGGGCACGACCGACGTGATGGGAAGGATGCGGTGGGACTTCCCCTCACACACCATCCGAACAGAGTTCTTCAAGCCTGAGAAGGGTGCCTACTTGCACCCTCAGTGGGTGCCCGGCCGGCAACGTCGTGGAGACGACCCATGCTTCATCAAGGGCGATCCCAAGCTCTCAGTCAACCGTGTCGTAACCCACTACGAGGCGTCACTAATTCAAGACTTTCCGCTCGAGTACCTGTGGGTCGGGTCCAAGATTGCGATCGCAAGACAGATCGGGAACGCCGTCCCGTCAGGACTCGCGAGTGCCGTCGCTCGTCAGGTGAAGCAGTTTATCTCCTAACTACGAAAGCTTAGCTGCCAGTCCGCTCCATCAGCGACTTTGCTGTTTCATAATCATCTCCGAGGCTATTAGCTCGGATAGCCACCCACGCATCCCCAGAAATATCGAAACCATGCCGCGCGGCTATTCTGCGCTGCGGTTTCCACGTTCCCACTAACACGACGAGGTTATGATTGAAGAACACATCGGGCTTCGCCTGTCTTGCCCGTCGAAGAGGGTCTCTAGCCATGGCGGCGACGGTCTCGATCGAGACGCGTGGGATGACGACCTCTGGCAGGTAGCCGAAGAGAGCCGCAACTCTGCGCTTGATACCGGCCCGCTGATTGAATACGACAGCAGCCTGTTCGGGTGCCAGATCCTTAAGCGGATTACGGGGGATCGAGGTCCAATCCAGCACAGTCAGCGCGAAATTATCGCGCGCATCTGCTCGGATCGTCCGCTTCGAATCCTGGTTCTTGCCCTCATTTAGCCAGCGTCGATGCGTGCGCATTAGAAGTACGCGGAATCGGTCGTACTTGGAGTCGACCTGAGTCATCAGGCAGACCTCGCACTGCCCCTCTCTCGGAATCGTCCAATTCCTCCCGATGGTGGCCTTTAACTCGACCGGGATTCCCATGATGGTGGTGTCGAGCGGATGCTCCTTAGGGAGACCAAATGCCTCCAGAATTCGATACTGTAACTTCACCCCGACGGTTCGGCGCTCATCAGAGTCGACCTCAGGTGAGTCCAGGTCGAAACGAAAGGTCCGGGCGCCGTCTAAAACGTACTCGACCGACTCGGTCACGGCTTTGGTCATCAACTCTGCGACAGACATGCGGAGAATCCAGGTCAGCACCTTCTGCAGTTCGGGGTCTTCGCTCGGGTGCGTGATGACATGAACGACTCCTGAGCGGTCCGAAACACACTCGTCGCCGGGCTGGGCGAGTGGCTGTGATGTACGAGGCACATCACGAACTTATCTGAGGCAGACCTTGTAGGGCCGAGCGCCCCGTACCTACCTCGCTCGAACTGCCTCTGCCCACAGAGCCTGTGTGTACTCGAGCACGTCCGATAAGCGAAGGGCAAACTCAGGAGATTGGACTAAGAGACCGTCCAGCCTACGTATTCTGTGTCCACTTCTGTGTCCACGCGGCGGGCGATGCTTCCGTATCGGCTCGTGAGGTTTAGACCTGGTTCGCCAAAGTCCCCCTATCGGGAACATCGCGCCCTCCCGGTGTGCCCCCTTCGTGTGGAATCAAGCTTGTGGACGGGGGCCGGATGCTTGCATGCGGAGACGATCATTGCGTTGAGATCGTTCGATCTGTTGAAGCGTAGACGTCGTCAGGTATAACCGTATTAACCGACCGACTCCGTGGAGGGCTCCTCTGGTTGACGCCCTTCTTCTTTCTTCGACTCTCTCGTACGCTGATCTCCGCTGTACAGATAGGGTTCCAGTACGTCACTGTGAGGAGGATTACGGAGCTTCGACATCGTTTTTGACTCGATCTGCCGGATCCGTTCACGTGTCACGCCGTAAACCTTTCCAATTTGGTCGAGGGTCAGCTCTTCACCGCCGCTTAATCCGTACCGCATTGAGATCACGCCCGCTTCCCGCTCGGTGAGCGTTTCGAGAACCTGATGCAATTGCTCTTGAAGGAACTTGTACTCGGTCTTGTGAACCGGATCTAGCAGCTGATCCTCAATATCGACTAGGTCGCCGAGTGTTGTCTCTCCCTCCGGCCCCACGGGAAGGTCGAGCGAGAGAGGTTCGAAGCGACCAAGCCGGATTGCCTCCCGAACGTGGTCATCCGTGAGACCAGTTTCGAGGGCAAGTGCACGGATAGAGGGAGGTTTCCCATCTACTGTCAGTTTGTCGCGCATGCGCCACACCTTCTGAATGCGCTCGACCAGGTGAACCGGGAACCGGATTATCCGAGCCTGGTCGGCGATACCACGTGTGATCGCTTGTCGGATCCACCAGGTCGCATACGTCGAGAACTTGAAGCCGGCGGTCGGGTCGAACTTCTCAACCGCGCGTATCAGGCCAAGAAAGCCGAACTGCACCAGATCCTCATATGCCATGCCCGTCGTCGGGTACTTCTGCGAGATATTGTGTACCAATCTCTGATTGTGCAGGAAGAGCGCTTCCGCTGCCTGTCGCGCCTCGCCGCCTAGTTCTCCGTAGACGACGTCTTCAGCAAGGCTCTGTGAGTCGCCACGCATCAGCAGAGCAAGCCCGACCTCGAGTTCCGCTGTCAGCAGATATTTGCGACGCTGATGCTCAGAGATTAGTGCATCGGCTGAAAGAAGTCGTCGGGCGGCGGCGACTGCTGCCGTCCAGTGATCACCTCGGCTCGATGCCATGGCCTCATTACTCCGTGGCGCCGCCGGGGACACTTTTACGTCTGCCCGCGCGGCATTACCGCGAGCTACGGGTTCCAAAGTGCTTGCGTACGGCGCTGCAGACCCCAGTACCGGCTCGGGGGCCTCGTTGGCCGTCTTGACTTCATTGGACTCCGCCTGAGTATCGTCGATAATCGATACCTCTACCTGAGAGAGCATCCTCTCAACGTCTGCGCGGATTGAGCTGGCGGGTGCAGGTCCCGCCTTCAAGACCCGTTCGAGGCGAGTGCGCCGTAACTTCCCGTCGCGTATGAGCGGCCGCAACCGTGCCAGGACGTGTCCCACGCTTTCCAGATCCAATCTGGTGAGCCCCCTATCGTTTTATCACGAGGTCGGTGGATCTCAATTTAGCCTGAGAACGCCATCGGGCATGGATCCTGTGCGGATGGGTTTCATGTAGCGGGGTACAACGCTAGGAGATGCTACGGGTAAGGCAGTCCTTCGGTTGTACCGGGGGCGGGCCCCTATACTAGGCCTCCTGATCTTTCGAGTCCTTTCGTCTCAGCTGTTCAGCCCGCCGAAGGGGATGGAGGTGCGAGCACGGCTCGGCGGCGGCGAGGCCTAGCCAGCGCTCAGCGTGGACGCTAGTTCAGCCGGCGGCGTGCAACAGTCGGAGCGAATTGGGACAGTCTCCCCGGTCGGGAGGTGCAGTCTAATAGCAGACCGAGGTGCGGGCGCTTCATTTTCACGATCAGCGCACCAAGCTAGGCCGGGGGGGGAGTGGATGATTACGGTCAGCCCAACGAACTATGCGCCGCCGCGCTATCGGGATTGTCGACAGGGCTCCGGCCCCGGCCCGCAACCCCCAGCGCATACGCGGGGCCCCCATACCGTCTAGGTCAGCGAATTTGTCGATCAGACCGAAACGGGTTGAGTATGGCAGACCCCGCCGGGGGCGTTCAATGAGCTTGTGGGTGCCCTGGCCCCGTGGGGGCGGGCCATGGCGTTCCCACCCACTCGGTATCCGGTGTCGATCGGAAGCCACGAGATTTCACAGGGGTTGTCCTCGCCGGTATCGATGCCGGCGTGGCCGAGCCCCGGTAGTATTCCGGCAGGTTGGTCGGTGACGCTCCGGTCGTGGTCTATGAAAGTTGCGGTGAGGTCACTGACGATCTTGTCCCGACCTGTGGTTAGCCCCCGGTTTTGTCAAAAGTCAATCCGCTTACGTTTATTCTGATGCGGTGGCCGGTGTACACAAGACTAAATCGTGAGGCTAGGCTCAAGGCAGGGTCCCGGAATAGTCGGGTGTGGTCAGGTCAGCGTCAGTGCGAGCGCGTC
>CAZEAV010000235.1:0-5104 GCA_964510215.1 uncultured Iamiaceae bacterium | reverse complement strand
CGCGACATGGAACCCCTTGCCTTTCGGTTTCGGGAAGCGCAACGCCAGGTTGTCGGTTTCCTCCGCGGTCGCATAGCTGATGCCCGACACCGAGGCCACGACGACATCGTCGACGACCACCGGATGTGTGGTCACTTCGTCGGACCCGAACACCGTGACTCCCTCGGGGAAGTGGTCGATGGCCGACCAACCCTGCCTGATCGGGTCGTGATTGCCGTAGACGACGAAGGTGGCGATACCGGCATCGGCGAGGCGCGCGCAACCGTCACGGAACGCGAGCTGGGCGCGCACCCCACGCTCGGCACCGTCGTAGATGTCACCGGCGAACACGACGAATGCGACCTGCTCGGCGATCGCGGTGTCGATGAGCGATTCGAACGCGCGCAACGAGGCGTCCCGGAGTGTCGCCGCGACCCGGTCGGGAACACCGGTCAGCAACTTGAACGGCGTGTCCAGATGCAGATCGGCGGCGTGCAGAAACCGGAAGCGCATGCGTGCCCTTTCACGAAAATTCGGCGGTGTGCCGCCGTCAACCCTACTTCCCCGGCGGGGTCCGTGCCGGACGGTCCGCGGGGTCGCGCGCCACCCGGAGTTCGGCACCGACCGCCACAGGGGCCCACCGGCGATGCCGGTTCGCTACCCTGTGGTCGACAACACCTCGACAAGGGGGCGCCACGATGCGCGACGACGCGGGATTCGAATTCGGAGGCGTCCACCACGTGGCGCTCGTGTGCTCGGACATGGGACGCACCGTCGACTTCTACACCGGCGTGCTCGGGATGCCGCTGGTCAAGACCGTGGCACTTCCCGAGGGTGGCGGGCAACACTTCTTCTTCGACATCGGCAACGGCGACACGCTCGCGTTCTTCTGGTTTCCCGGTGCGCCGCCGGCAGCCCCCGGCATCTCGGCACCACGCGGGTTCCCGACCGACCTCGATCTCGAGTCCGCGGTGTCGTCGATGAACCATCTGGCCTTCAGCGTTCCCGCGGAGCGTTTCGACGCCAAGGTCGCGCTGTTGGACGAAAAGGGCATCGCGCACACCGAGGTATTGAACCACGACGACTCCGAGTGGGGGGTGGCACCGAGCGCGGACGACGAAGGGGTGTACGTGCGGTCGGTGTACTTCTTCGATCCCGACGGGATCCTGTTGGAGCTCGCGGCATGGACGCGGACCTTCACCGACGCCGACGTCGCTCACGAACCGGCCCGGCCGACCGCGGTCGCGCCCTGATCCGACCGCCCGGCCCGGCCGCCGACCACCGCACACCGACCAACCGCGACCTGCAGACCAACCGCCACAAGTGAGGACCGCCCGATGCCGCGCCTGCGCCAGGTTTCCCGTTCCGACACCGACGACCGCACGGTCATCGGCATGTACGACTACGTCTTCGGCGACCGCGACCCGGTGGCATCCCCGGGGACGGCCGACGGCACGCCGGGCAACTGGTGGACGACCTTCGCCCTGGTGCCCTCGGTGCTGGAGCACTGCGTGGGCGGGTTCGCGTTGTATCAGCACCCGCGCCACCTGGATCCGAAGCTCCGGGAGCTGGGTCAGCTCCGGGTGGGGTGGGCCCGGGCCAGCCGGTTCGTGTACTCCCAACATTGCAAGTCGGCCCGTTCCGCCGGGGTGCCCGAAGCCCAGATCGAGGCGATCGCGCACTGGCAGGTCGCGGATTGCTACTCGCCGCTGGAGCGGGCGCTGCTCGCGTACACCGACGCGCTGGTCTACGACGGTGGCCGGGTCGCCGACGGCGTGTTCGCGGTGCTCACCGATCACCTGAGCGACGAGGCGATCCTGGAGTTCACCTACATCACCGCGCTGTACGACATGCACGCGGTGATGTCCCGGGCCCTGCGCACCGAGTTCGACGACGTGGAAGAGGCGATGGTCGAGGTCCCGCCGCCCGACGACCCACCCCCCGGCGTCCGCGTCGGCCCCGACTCGTCGACCTGACAGCCACCCGACCGACCGGGCCGTCGGGCGAGGACGCGTGACCCGGCAGCCGACTCCGGGGCGACCATTGAACTCTCCGAGCCCGTCTTTTACGGTACCAGCGTGTTCGTGGGTTTCTTTCCGTCCGCCGTCTCCGCCGGGAAGCGGGCCGCGATTGCGGTGTTCATCGCGGTGTGTGTGCTGGCGGGTCTGGTCGTTCTGACAGGCTGTGGCAGCGACGCGACGGTGCGATCCGCCAAGGGAGAAGCGTCGACCGAAGCGGGCTCGGGCGCTCTGCCGACCGGACTCTCCAGCTCGAACGACCTGTCACTGACCGCCATCGGAGCGGACCGCTTCGTCCTCGTCGATGGCGGCGCCGGGACCGGCCAGCGGCATACGTCCACCATCGTCTACGAGTTGACGCCCGACGGTTCGAAAGTCCTCGCACGAATCGATGAATCGCTTCGCACACCGAAAGCGTGGGTCGGCGGCGACGGGTCGGTCGTCATCGTCGGCATGGAATGCGCGCATGACGGTGACTCCGGGCCGGCCTGCCCGGATGCACCGCTCATCGCACTGAAGCTCGACACGGACGGGGCAACCAAGACCTGGCCCCTCGGCATCTCGACCGATGCATCGGTCGGGTTCGCGGCCGGGCCGTTCGGCAAAGACGGACTCGCGGTCGTGACCCTCGATCCGGACGGGCGCAAGCCCCATGTCGCAACCGCGACGACCACCGGCAGCCGAGCGACCGATCTCGGGACCGTCGATCTCCGTCTACCGGCAGCCGCGCTGGTTTGCCGGACCGGCAACCGCACCTACCTCTTTCCCGCCGACCTCTCGAGTGCACGGCAGGCGCCGGCGATGTTCCAGATCACGCCGCACGGACTGCAACAGGCGGGGCAGGTGGAGGCGAAGCTGGGAGACGTGACCAAGGTGTCGGGTTGCTCGACCGCCGGCGACGTGCTGGTCAACGCGCTCCATGGAGACTCGGTCGAGCGGTCCCTCGTGAACGTCTCGAAAGCCGGTGACAGTCGGCCACTCGATTTGAAAGCGCCGTATGCCACCGGGATGGTCTCACTCACCCGCGACGGCAGGCTCGTCGCGTGGACCGACGTGAAAGAGCGGGAGAAGCCCGAAGGGAGTGACGTCTGGCGTCTGAGCGAGCGACGGGGTGGCACCTGGGAGCCTCTCGGACACCTCGAGTCCGCCGAACCGCCGGTTGAGGCGGCGCTCGGGGCATCGTCCGCTGCAGCCGTGGTCCCTGTAGCCGGCGGGTCGGCGGTGAAGATCCTCGGGAAGTGACGAGATGAAGCGCTGTCTCGGATTTCTCGCACTGTGCGCACTGCTACTCGCTGCGACCGTCGGACTTCCCCTCCGATCATTCTCGACTACTCCGCGGGCTCCGGGAGCACCGCCCCCACGGTGATGGCCGCCGATGCCGAGCGTCGCTGTCTGTGTGCTCTGACGACCTGCCGAGCCGAGGTCACGCGTCATAACGCGCCCGTGGGCGCGCGCCGACACCTGCTCGCGGCCCGCTTCGACGCGCGCGGCCACGTCACGTCGGCTCCCGGCCGCACCCGTAGGCGGGATGCCGCTGAATCCACTTCCGCACGGGCCTGCGGGCACGCCCGGAAGGTTTTCGTGGATTTTCTTTCCGGACCACCCCGTTCCGGCCCGAAAATGTCACAGGTGGCGTTTAGAATCGAACGTGAGTTCGATTCTAGAAACAAAGGGAGCGCACCAATGCTCACACCCACCGAGAGTCCAGCAGCACCAACCGGTGGAGCGCAACGCACCGCGGCCACTTCCAACGGCGCGACGCGCCCGCGGACGCGCCGCGACACCGTCGGGGATCTGCCCACCGACCAACTCGAGGCCTCGCTCATCGACCTCGCCGGGCAACTCGCCGCCGGCACCTACGAACTGCTCGTGTTGGCCGGTGAAAACGACGACCGGGGCACCTGGGCACTCCACGGAGCCCTGTCGTGCGCCGCAGGCTCGCCGATCTTTGCGACATCGACGGCGCCACCGCCAGAACCCGGATCCGGGTCGCCAAAGCGTTGCGCGACCACCCCGAACTCGACGCGGCCATGCGCGACGGCGAAGTGAGCTACGCCAAAGCCCGTGTGCTGGTGCCGTGGCTCACCGACGCCAACGCCAACGACCTCGTGGCCATCGCGGAGGCCACCCCCGCCGGACGCCTCAGCGCCGCGATCGCCGCCTGGGCGCACCGCAACGACGACCAAGATCTCATCGAGCAACACCAACGCGACGCCCGCGGCTGCACCTGGCGCACTGAGCCCGACGGCACCGTCACGATCACCGCCCGCCTCACCCCGGCCGCAGCCGGCGCCGTGTGCGCGGTCATCGACGCTCAACCCACCCGCTCGACCCCCGCCGAGATGCACCCTGCCGAATCGGCTCCCGGACCGTCGGCGGAAGCCGCTGCTGAATCCGGGTCCGACGCGCGGGCGGGCGCGTCACGTTCGTTCCCGTCGCTTGCCCAACAACGAGCCGACGCCCTGGTCACCGTCATCACCCAAGGCCGCTCCGGCAAGGTCGACGCCGAAGTCGTCGTCCACGTCACCGCCGGAGGCAACACCCTCGAAGACGGCACCCCCCTGTCGAACCACACCGTCACCGCGATGCTCCCCGACGCCTTCGTATCCCTGCTCCTCCTGGACGCCCGACGCAACCCCATCGACGCCAGCTTCCGACGCCGCTACCCCACCCCACGCCAACGCCGTGTCATCGACGCCCGACACGACGAATGCCAACAACCCGGCTGCCACACCCACGACTTCCTCCAATACGACCACATCCACCCCTACACCGCCGGCGGGCCCACCATGCTCGACAACCTCCAGCGCCTCTGCGGCCCCCACAACCGTGCCAAAGCCGCCACGACCGAGACGGCCCCGGCAGCATGAACGACACCCCGCCCGGTGACCGTCCTCGACGCGTCGGCCGACCCAAAGGGGATACCCAGCGTCACCGATCCGAAAGTCGAGCGCGTCCAGTTCGTGGCAGAGCCGAACGGGTCGCTGTCGGCGCTGCAACGCAAACGCGTCGAAGAGGCCGAGCGCGAATGTACCCGGATGTTCTTTGCATCACTCTCCCTGGAGACCGATCGGGCGGTGCGCGGCGACTTGGTGACCGACGACGCG
>CAZEAV010000234.1:0-5167 GCA_964510215.1 uncultured Iamiaceae bacterium | reverse complement strand
CCTGCCGTGATGGGCGCCGCCCGGCCGATGGGGCCGGGCTGGATCGCCGTCGCCGGCAGGGCCGTGGTCACCGACGAGCAACTCGCGGTCTGGCCGCAGGTCGCCCGCGACGGGGCGCACTCACCGGGCCGCCCATAGTTCGTCGAACCCGCAGAGTGCCGCGAGGAGGAGCACGACGACGGCGAGGGCCCACAGAGGAGGAAGCAGGGACAGGACCGGCGCGGAGGCGATGACCACGATCGGGCCCACGAACTGGACGGGCGCGAAGGTGCCCGTACGAGCGACGGCCAGTGTCGACGCCAGCAGGGCACAGCCGATGCCGGCACTCAGGGCCCAGCCGCCGAGCGCGCCGAGGTGGTGCTCGCTGATCCGGCCGATGGCCCGTTCGATCCCCAACGCGGCGAGGATGATGCCGGCGATCAGCGGGAAGTGAAGGTAGGTGAACACCTCGGTGGCCAGCCGCGTGCGCTCGAGCCCGCGCCGCGCGCTGAGCGCGTCTTCCAGCTGCTCGAGGCGGCGGTGGAAGTAGTGCCACCACAAGGCGACGGCGATGAGGATGGCGAGGACGGCCCCTGCCACCACCGACCAGTCCAGCCGGTCGTGTGCCACGCCCACGCCGATGGCAACGACGGACTCGCCGAGGGCAAGGATCACCACCAGGCTGTGACGCTCGGCGAAGTGGGCGGCCGACTGGACGACCCATCCGCCGCCGCGCGCCCCGAGGTAGATCACGGCGAAGTCGTAGCCGACGGCCGCCAGCCAGACCCAGGTCTGCCAGGGGTCGCCCAGCGCGGCGCCGACGGCGAGGATCGCGACGGTGGGAGCGACCGAGGTAGCGGCGGTGACGATCAACCGACGACGCAGCGCCGTATCGGTGCCGGCGGCGGCGAGGTAGACGACCAGGTGAGCACAGCGCACGACGGTGTAGCACGCCACCACGGTGGCGGCGGCCGGAATGCCGCCGGTCACTTCGTGGAAGGTCTCCGGGATCGCCAGGCACGCGACGAACATGGCGACCATCGCCACCACGAAGGCGGCCTGGAGCACGCCGCGATTGGCTCGAGCCTGGTTGGCCAGCCAGGCATAGGAGCACCACGCCCACCACAGCAAGGACAACACGACAAGGCCGTGCAGGAGCGTGCGGGGAGGGTCGCCATCGGCCATCAGGCCGGAGACCTGGGTGAACGCGAACACGAACACCAGGTCGAACAACAGCTCCAGCGTCGTGACGCGATCGCCTTCGCTGGCCGTCGCCACGCCGAGACGTGCTCGCGGCGAGGGTGAGCGTGATGAAGTCACAGGTCTCCTCCGCGGGAGGGACAGATACATGGGATTCGGCTCAGCCGAGGTGCGCGGTGAGCCACGACGCGGCCGACTCGAGGGCCGGCTCAACGTAGCGAGCCCGGTCGTACAGGTCGATGTGGTTGGTGGTCTCGATCCACACCAGGTCCGACGGGTCGCCCAGACGGTCGAAGACGCGTTGCGCGTCCGCGGGGGAGCAGTAGTCGTCGTGGGTGCCGTGAATGATCTGCACCGGTGTCGGCGAGACGAAGTCGGCGCCGATGGCGGCGTCCAGCGTCAGCAACGTGTGCAGCGAGGCGACGGTGACCTCGTTGCACCACCCCGGAGCCGTTCCCCGGCTGGTCCCGTAGTACTCGTACGGCTCGGTCCCGGGCATGGCCGCAGGCCCGTCCGGGGCGACGACCGGCATGGTCGTGGTCCCGGCCGCGAGCAGCTCGGCCAGCTTGGCTCGGTACGCCTCGCGCCCGAACCCGGCCTGCATCGCCTGCGGACTGTTGTAGGCACCGGCGATCGTCACCAGCGCCTCGACGCGCCCGTCGAAGGCGGCCGCCTTCAGCGCATAGCCGGCGCCCAGACAGATCCCCACCAGGCCCACCGTGCTCACCTCGGGATGCGCATGGAGAAAGGAGACGGCCGTCTGCAGGTCGACGAGCTTGCCGCCCGCATCCTCGTGGTGACGGTTCCTGCCGCCACTGGCACCGAAGTTGCGATGGTCGAACGCGAGCGTGGTGATGCCGCGTGCCGCCAGCCCGTCGGCGTAGGTGGCGACCACCTGCTCCTTCACCCCGGTGAACGGTCCGGTCAGCGCCACCGCCGGTCGCCGACCGGGACCCTCGCCAGGCCGCAGCACCGCGGCGAGATCGATGCCGTCGGGGGTGGTCAAGGTCAGGGTCTGCATAACTGCTTCCGATCTTTGTCTGCGGGGAAGAAGCCGTCGTGGAGTCTGTTGGTGAGGATCGTGCCGCCGTGCTGGTCGACATACTCCAGACCCCAACGGCACAGCAGGTCGACCAGCGGCTCCAGCGCAGCGCGCTCGGACTCCACGATGGAGTACTCGACCTTCGGCGGCACCTGGTCGAACACGCGGCGCTGCACGATGCCGGACGATTCGAGCTCCCTGAGCTGCTGGGTGAGCATCTTCTGCGATACCTGCGGGATCAGGCGGGTCAGCTCGCCGTGGCGACACGGTCGCTGGAGCAGGTAGAAGCACACGATCAGCTTCCACTTCCCGCCCAGGTGCTGAAGCGGCACGTCGACCGGACACGTGTACGACGGCTTCGCAGACGGCAACCTCACCATGCGCACAATAAAAGCCTGTACGAGCCGCCGGCGCCAGTACGTACTTTTCGGTGCCCATGCACGACAAAGTGCGTACTGGTTCGTTGCGTCGGGTCGCGACATCCTTGCCGCCATGATGATGTCGAAACCTTCCGCTGCCCCGAGCATCGAGCGCATCGAGGGCCGGATCATGGCAGTGAACTCCTACCTGGTCGAGGGCCCGGAGGGCGTGGTCGTCGTGGACGCCCAGCTGACCGTCGCCGACGCGGCCATGGTCCGGCACGCCGTCGACGGTCGCGAGCAGCCGCTGGCCGGTGTGCTGATCACCCACCCCCATCCCGACCACTACGCCGGCTTGGCCACGATCACCCGAGGCCTGGACGTGCCCGTGCTCACCACGGCCGCCGTGGACCGGATCATCCGGCGCGATGACGCCCTCAAGGACGAGATCGTCGGCCCCATGATGGGTGAGCAGTGGCCGACCCAGCGCTCCTTCCCCACTCAGACCGTCCCGCACGGCGGGGCCGTCGAGCTGGGTGGCCTCGCCTTCACGGTGCGCGACCTCGGGGTGGGCGAATCGCACGCGGACAGTGTGTGGTCGCTCGACGATGCCACCCTCTTCGTCGGCGACATCGCCTACAACGACATGCATGCCTACCTCGCCGACGGCCACTATGGCTCCTGGATCGACCGGCTCGACGAGCTGCATGACACTCTGGCTGACGACGCCGTCCTCCACGTCGGCCACGGCATACCCGGCGGCAAGGATCTGCTGGTGAAGCAGCGCCGCTACGTCGAGGCGTTCGTCGAGGCGGTCCGAGACGCAGCCGACCTGGACGAGGAGGCCCGCGCCGAGGCGGTGAGCGGTGCCATGCGGGATCTCGTTCCCCACGACAACCTGCTGTTCTTGATGCAGCTCAGCATCGAGCCGGTGCTCGCCGGGCTCCGCGAAGCCGGGTGAGACCGGGCCGCTCCCGTACGACGGACGTCACCGGTCGCCCGGCAGATGGTCGAGCAGGTCGCGGTAGGCCGCCTCCTGCTCGCCCTCGCGCGTGGTGATGGTGTGCGTGTGCGGGCGCTCGGCCACCAGCTCGTCGATCTTCGCGGCGTACGTCGCCACCTGGGCCAGTCCGCCGGACCGCTCCAGCAGGGTCCGGTTGTCGGCGTGGGTGGCATGGGCGGGGTCCGCCTCGACCCGCCGGGCGAGCCGGTCCTCGGCCTGTCCGGCGGGCGCCACGAGGACGAACTCGGCGAACGGCACGTCGAGGTCGCGGGCGAGGTCGGCCAGCTGGTGCACGAACTCGGGCCGGGCGAGCAGCTGGGGCACGATCACGTCGTGGCCGCGGTCCAGGACGATCCGGGCCATCGCGAGCGCCAGGTCGCGGGCCAGCAGGCCGGCGCGGCCGGGGTCGGACAGCCAGTCGCCGAGCAGGCCGCGGACGGCGTCGATGTCGAGGTTCAGGGTGAGCGGATGGTCGTCGGCGTACCGCCGCGCGAGCGTGGACTTGCCGGTCGCAGGGGCGCCGTTGAGCAGGATCAGCGTGGGGGCCACGGTGGCGATGGTGTCGTACCCGCGAGGACTTGTCACCGGCGAGGTGTTGACTTAGGCTCTAGATCGAACGAGAGTTCGAATCAGGGACTTGGGGAAGGACCCGATTCGAACGCGTTCACTCCGGGCCTGCTTCGGGCGGTGAGGACCTCGACCCCCTCACCGCCCGGAGCACCCTCCCGGGTCGAGGGAGTGCGAGCAAGACGTAGTCCGGGCCGCAGCCGGCAGGCTTCGCGGCCCCATCGACCGTACGGGGAGGAAGCGTGCACAGCTACGACGAGCCGATCGAGGTGCGCACCGGGATGGTGCCGGGGTGGAGCGGTGCGGTCGGGCCGGCGACCACGATGGAGGGGCCGGCCACGGTGGTGTGGCGCGAGCGGGTGTGGCTGGTGCGCGAGATCCAGGCCTGCTGGACGCAGACCGCGCCGTGGTGGGAGGGCGCCGCGGCGCGGGCCGTCCGGGGCGAGACCGTGCCCGACGACGCGGACGCCGACCTGCTCGGCGAGACCGAGGTGTGGCGGGTGCTCGCCGACGACGCCCGCTACCACCGTTCGGCGGTGCTGGAGCTGAGCCACGGCTGCGGCACCGGCACCTGGCGGCTGCAGGCGGTGCGCGACTGATGAGCCGGCCCCAGACCGACTGCCCCGAGACCATCCGCTCGCTCGACCCGGTCCGCCGGGAGCGGGCCCGCGAGGACCTGCGCCGGGTGCGCTCGACGCTGGTCACCGCCGAGCTCGCCGTCCATCCGGCCGAGCGCTACCTGGCCGCGCACCGGGCCGCACTGGGGGTGGCGGCGGTACTGATCGGGCTGGACGGCAGCGGGGTCCGGGTGGCCGGCTCGCTGTCCCGCGGCCGGCAGGACGCCTGGGCGCTGGTGGCGCGGATCACGCCCGAGTACGCCGAGTGGGCCGCCTTCTTCGCCGCCACCCGGACCGTGCTGGAGGCGGCGCAGCGCTACTGCACCGCGCCGCGCCGGCGGGGCACCGGCCCGGTGACGGCCCGGGCGGCCGACGACATGGTCCGCGAGGCCGGCCGGTT
>CAZEAV010000233.1:0-5178 GCA_964510215.1 uncultured Iamiaceae bacterium | reverse complement strand
GGCGATGACCGGCGCGCCACCGGTGCCGGTGCCACCGCCCTTGCCCGCGGTGATGAACACCATGTCGGCGCCTTTGAGCACCTCGGAGATCTCGTCGGAATGGGCCTCTGCGGCCTCGCGGCCGACTTCGGGATCACTGCCGGCCCCCAACCCGCGGGTCAACTCGCGGCCGATGTCGAGCTTCACGTCGGCGTCGGACATCAACAGCGCCTGCGCGTCGGTGTTCACGGCGATGAATTCCACGCCTTTGAGCCCGGCGTCGATCATGCGGTTGACGGCGTTGACGCCGCCACCACCGATGCCGACCACTTTGATGACCGCGAGATAGTTCTGCGGGTTACCGGTCATGAGTGCCGTACCTCCAGGTGAAGGGCCTTACCGGCCCGGACGGGAACATCGCAGAGCCCAACAAAGTCCGGATTCCAAGCCGGGACACCTGAACCCTCGAGTCGCAGTCGAGTGTTCGCGGGTCCCCGTGGAGCCGGGCGGACGCTAGGCACAACCATACTCCGGGGTCAAGGTGGGAGCCGTGGGAACGGAGACGTCGAGGGTGCAGCCGCTCCCCAGCGATCCGAGGTGATCGAGCATCGTGGTGAGCGACGCGAACTTGGCCGACAGACCATCGGCCCGGCCCAGTTCCACCACGCCGTGGCCCCGCAGGGTCAGCGCGACGGCCCCGCCTCTGGCGAATCCGATCGCGGCGACCTGGCCCCGGACCCCCTTGGGCAGCTCACGCGCCGCGGCGAGCAGGGGCGCGGACGCCTCGACCTTGGTTCCCGGTGCTCCCGCGTGCCGGTCCGCGAGCAGCGGCAGCGCCGCATTCCGGGCCACGCCACGCTGCAGCACCCGTCCGTGCACGTCCACCAACGCGTAGTGGGCTCCGGCGGCGACCTGGGCGACCGGCACCCGATCCCGTATCTGCACCTGCACCCGGTTCGGCCAGTGGCGCTTCACCGTGGCGTGCGCCACCCAGGGCAAGGCCTCGATGCGCTTGTCGGCACGTCCGGGTGAGACGTCCATCATCGCGACACCCGGCGTGAGCCCGGCGACCCGGGCGATGTCGCTCCGGGTGACATGGGTGGATCCACGCACCGCGACCTGGTGCACGGCCAACAGCGGCGACCGCAGCACGACGAAACCGGCGATGAGCACCATCACCAGCGCCGACACCGCGACGAGCCGGCGGAAGCGACGGCGTCCGCGACCTCGACGGACCGCGGCGCGACGACGGCGGAGGCGTTCGGGCACGATCACCCGATTGTCCGGAGACCGGAGCGTCGCGCTCACTGGGTCGTCCCCGAGTTCGCAGCGCTCACTTCACCATTGTCACTCACCGGCACCATCCAGCGCGCGGACCCCTTCCCAGTGGGCGAGCACGTCACCCGCCAGGGTGGTGATGTCGCCCGCCCCCAGGGTCAGACAGATGTCACCTTCACGCAACTCACCGGCGAGAAAGGCCACGAGGTCATCCCGGCGCGGCAGGTACACCACGCGGGTCCGCGGGTGTGCGTCGAGCACCGCATGGACCAACAGGTCGCCCGAGACGCCGGGCCGTGGCGCCTCCCCTGCGGCATAGACGTCGGTGAGCACCACCACATCCGCGTCCACGAACGCATCGCGGAACTCCGCCCACAACGTTGCCGTCCGGCTGAAACGGTGCGGCTGGAACACGGCGACCACACGGTCGAACCCACCGGCCGCGGCGGTGGCCAGCGCCGCGGTCAGCTCACCCGGGATGTGCGCGTAGTCGTCCACGAAGGTGACGCCCCGCGCCCGACCCCGGAACTCATAGCGCCGCGCGACGCCCCCGAAACGGCCCAGAGCGCCCACCACGGGAGAGGCGTCGACGCCCATCTCGACGGCGGCCGCGAATGCCGCGGTGGCATTGCGGGCGTTGTGCAGGCCCGGCACCGGCAGGTGCACCTCGACCCCCTCGTCGCCTTCGTGCCCGATGACGAAGGAGATCGTCGACCGGGTCTGGTCGACGCCGGTGATCCGGTAGTCGGCGTCCCGCGCCACCCCGCAGGTGCCCCACGGCGCGACCTCGGCCATGCGGGCGGCCCCGGGGACATCGGCACACACGACCCTGGGGCCGGCAGATCCGGCCACGAACGTGGCGAATGCCTCGCCCAGAGCGACGGTGGCCGTGGCCGGGTCGGTGCCGTAGTACTCCAGATGATCGGGTTCGATACTGGTGACGATCACCGCGCCGGTGCCCAGCCGGAGAAACGACCCGTCCGACTCGTCGGCTTCCACCACGAACATCTCGCCGTCGTCCCATCCGGCACCCGTGCCGATCTCGTTCACGTCGCCGCCGATCACGAAGGAAGGGCGGCGGCCCGCCTCGCGCAACGCCAGGGTCAACATCGACGACGTGGTGGTCTTGCCGTGGGTTCCTGCCACGGCCACGGTCCGTCGGTGGGAGGCGATCTCGCCCAGGATCTCGGACCGGTGCAACACCGGGATCCCCGCGTCGCGGGCGGCACGGATCTCCGGGTTTGACGCTCCGACGGCGGTGGAGGTGACCACGGCGTCGACCCCTGCGACGAGCGCAGGGTCGTGGCCGATCTGCACCTGGGCGCCCAGCGCCCGGACGCGCTGCACCGCGACCGACTCCTTCAGATCGCTCCCGGTCACGTGGTGGCCCATGCCGATCAGCACCGCCGCCACGGCATTCATCCCGGTGCCCCCAACCCCGACCACGTGGAGCCGACGCGGGTGCGAAAGGTCAATGGGCACCGGCGACCTCCAGGACCAGATCCGCGACCGCGCCGGCCGCGTCGATGTGCGCGGCCTCCCGCATGGCACGGGCCATCCGGGCCCGCAGGTCCGCGTCCAAAAGGATCGGCCCGAGCGCTTCGGCCAGGTGCTCAGCATCACACTCCGCGTCCGGCACCAGGCGGGCCGCACCGGCGTCGACGAGTGACCTCGCGTTCGCCCGCTGATGATCCCGCGGGGCGATCGGCAGGGGCACCAACACCGCAGGCACCGCGAGGGCGGCGAGTTCGGCGACCCCGCCCCCCGAGCGGCAAAGGGCCAGGTCCGCGGCACTGAGCGCGGTGGCCATCCGGTCCTCGTATTCCACCAGCTGATAGATCAGGGCGCCGTCACCGCCACCGGAGAGCTGCCGCATCATGGCGTAGTCGCGGCGACCCACGACGTGCCGGATGGCGAGGTCCGACCGGTCGCGCCACGCCTGCACGAGTCCCTGGACGGCCTCGTTCACCGAACGCGCCCCCAGCGAACCGGTCGCCACCAGGAGGATCGTGCGGTCCTCGGGGAGATCGAGCGCAGCACAGGCGGCTCGGCGGGCCCCCGCGGGGTCGACATCACGCGCCCGCGCCGCAGCCACCACCTCCGGCCGCAACGGGTTGCCCGTGACGGTGGCGCGTGGCAGATCCGTGTCGCCGAACGTGACCGCGCTCGCGGCCGCCCAGCGACCCAGCAGGCGGTTCACCGCACCCGCACGGGCGTTCTGTTCCATGAGCACCAACGGGCGACGCCGCAGCACGGCGCCCGCCCCACATGCGAAGCTGGCATACCCGCCGAGCACGACGACCACGTCGGGCCGCGTCCGACCCACGAGCCCGATCCCGCGGACCAATCCCCGGGCGAGCGCCCAGAGCGCGCGGACATTGGAAAGGGTGAAGCGCCGCTGAATCCCGCGACCCGGGAGCTCGGTCAGCCCGAAGCCGGCCCGGCCGACCAGATCACGTTCCACGCCGCGGTCTCCCCCGGCGAACGTCACCTGATCCCCGGGGAGGCCACGTTCGACGAGGGCGTCCGCCAATGCGAGGCCGGGGAGGACGTGGCCCGCGGTTCCGCCACCGGCGATCAGCACCCGCGCGCCGGCCGACGCCCCGCTCACGCCCGTGACCCGGTCGGCCCGGGATTCCGGGCCACGTTCAACAGCAGGCCGACCGCCGCGAGCGTGACCATCATCGAGGTTCCGCCATAGGAGATGAACGGCAGCGGCACGCCGGTGATCGGCAGGATCCCCACGACCGCTCCGATGTTGATGAAAGCCTGCACGACGATCCAGACCGTCACGCCGATCGCCACCGAGGCACCGAACGGGCTCGACGCGCGCAGCGACGCCCGGATTCCCAGCACCCCGAATGCGATGAACAGCGCCACCACCGCGGCTGCGCCGACCAGGCCGAGCTCCTCGCCGATGATCGCGAAGATGAAGTCGGTGTGGGCGAACGGCAGAAAGCCCCATTTGGCCCGCGACGACCCGAGCCCGACGCCGAACAGCCCGCCGCTGGCGAGCCCGACCCGGGACTGGATCAACTGATAGCCCGCGTTCTGCGGGTCTGCCCACGGGTCCAGGAACGACAGGACGCGGGCCCGCCGGTACGACGAACCCAGCGCGGCACCCACGGCCGCGACGGCACCGAAGATCCCCCAGATCGACAGCGCCCGACGGGGCACGCCGGCCGCGTACAGCACGGCGAACACGATCACCGCGATCACGATCGTCGTGCCGAGGTTCGGCTGCGCCATCACCAACAGGGCCACGACCCCGAGCAACAACATGACCGGGCGCACCACCACGCGGGAACAGCGCAGGTGCCGCTCGTTCCGGGCGAGCCAGTCGGCCACGACCACCACCAACGCGAGCTTCGTCAACTCCGACGGCTGGATCTGGATCGGCCCGACGGCGATCCAACGGGTCGCGCCGTTCGCGGTCACGCCCAGGCCGGGGACGTGCACGGCCACCAGCCCGAGGGTGCACAGTCCGAGGGCCGGTCGACCGAACCTCCGGACGGTGTCCAGGCGCACGTGCAGGAGCACGACCGCACACACCACACCGACGACCGTCCATTCGACCTGCTTGACGAAATAGGTCCACGACGAGCCCGTTTCCGCGAGGCTGACCACCGACGATGCCGAGAGCACCATCACCAGCCCGATGATGTTCAGGACCGCCACCACCGCGACCAGCCACCAGAACACCGAGGTGTCCTCGCCGGGAAGTGTCAGCACGCGGGAGCCGAGCGAGCGCGCCGACTTGCCACCCGTGGGATGGTCCAGGTGCATCCGGCGAGCCGAACGCGGCGGGGACTCGATCGTGGTCACCCCTGGGTCGTCCCTTCCCGGTCCATCCTCCGATTCTCGCCGGTGACAGCGGTTCGGTGCGCGGATACCGACGCCGTCACCTTCCCAGCCCCATGT
>CAZEAV010000232.1:0-5191 GCA_964510215.1 uncultured Iamiaceae bacterium | reverse complement strand
TGCGGTGCGGGCCGTGGTCGGCCACTAGCGGTCGCTGGTGCCCGAGGGCATTCCCTCCGTGGATGGCTCGTTCGTCGCCGGCGACGCAGTGGAGATTCTCGGACCGCTCGACCGGGTGGTCGCCAAAGGGCTGGCCCGGGTCGACGCCGCCACGATGCGGACCGCGGCGGGGCATCGCACGACCGACCTGGACGGCGACGCGGCCGGCGTCATGGTGCACCGCGACGACCTGGTGGTGCTGGCCGAGTCGGCCTGACCGTCGCCCCGGCCGGCCCGGTCGACCCGGCCCGTTCCCACCGGTTGCGGAGCGGGGGCGACGGGCTGTCGTGACCGTCTGGTCGAATCGGGTGACCGTCAGGTCCGGATCAGCAGCACCTCGGGGTGGAGTGCCGCGAGTCCGCGGTCGAGGGTGGCGACGCGCCCGCCGTGGTGGTTGGCGAGTGCGACCAGGTAGGCGTCGGTCACCTGGCGGTGGCCGATGACGCCGCCGAGGATCGACGCGGAATAGTCGATGTCGTCGGGCCAGAAGTGGTGCCACGAGTTGGCCCGCAGGACCTCCAGTTGAGCGGCGGCACTCCTGGCGGTGGCCCCTTCCCGCACCCGGTATCGAAGGAGGGCACCCTCGGTGATCGGGCACGTCGCGATCGTCGACCCCGAACTTTCGACCGATCCGTACCAATCCCACACGGCCTCGTGGTGGACATGACTCGCCGTCGTCCACGCGATCAATACGTTGGCATCCAACAGATAGGACGTCAATCGTCTTCCAGCGACGCGACGTCCTCCGCAGTGACCGTATGGCCGACAGAGATGATCGGCACACCTCTGCGGATTGTGAACAGAGGCTCTTGATCCGTCGGCGACATGCCGCGTCGCATCAGATCGGCCACGACCTTGCTCATCGATTCGCGCCGGTCGTGGGCGAGTTGTCGAGCCACCTCGTGCAGGTCGTCGGGAAGATCGATCGTGGTCCGCATCACCACATCATAGCATCATGATGCAGTGATGTGGTGCCCTGGTCGGCCGCGCGCACCGGGCGCTCATCCGCCGCGCGGACCGTTCGGCGCACTCACCGCCGCGCCCGGTTTCGCCGGCCCTGTACCCGACCCAGCACCAGGTGCACCTCGGGCACCCCCATTCGCCACGCCAGCAGGGAGAACACCACCGCTGCGGCGACGCCCGCGGCCACCAGGGTGGGCAGTGATGCGAACCCGACCGGGGTGCCGAGCCCGAGCGTGATCGCCCAGGCCACCGCGGCCATCACCACCGCCGCCACCAGGACACGCCAGGCGGTGCGCCACACGGCCGGGCCCTCGAAACCGCCGATGCGACGGCGCAGCAGCACCAGGGCCAGCACCGCCGCCACGGCATACGCGATGGAGAACGACGCCACCAGTCCCTGCACGCCCCAGTGGCCGACGAGTGCGAACGCCACCGCCACGTTCACCCCGTTCTCGACCACGTTGATGAGAAAAGGCGTGCGGGTGTTCTTCTGGGCGTAGTAGCACCGCAGCGAGAACAGGTAGACCGAGTAGCCCACCAGGCCCAGGGCGAACAGCGCCAGCAGTGTGCCGGTGAGCGCGGCGTCATCGCGGTAGCCGGCGTGGCCCAACAGCACGTTGACGATCGGGTGGGCCAGCACGGCCATGCCTGCCGAGGCCGGAATGAGCACCAACAGCACCAGGCGCAGGCCCGAGGAGAACTGGTTGCGTAGTCCCGGAAGATCGTCGGCCGCATACGCCCGGGCCATCTCGGGCTCGGTCGTGGTCATCAGCGACACGGCGAACAGGCCGTTGGGCAACTGGAAGAACATGAACGCGTAGGTGTACGCGGTGACGTTCGCGCGCCCGGCTGCGGAGGTCGCGAGCGCCAGGACCACGAACAGGGCCACCTGGTTGGTGACGGCATAGGCGAGCGTCCAACCCGACAGGCGGAACACCTGACGGATCGAGGCGTGCCGCCAGTGCAGGCTCGGGCGCAGCCGCACCTTGGCGCGCACCAGCGCCGGCCACAGCGCCGCGGCCATCACCACGATGCCCGCGGTGGTGCCCCCGCCCAGCAGGGCCAGCAGCGCCGGATCGTCGAGCACCTGGTGCACCGACGGCGCCACGCCGCCGACCCGCCAGAACGCGGCCAGCATGCACAACACCACGATGTTGTTCAGCGCCGGGGCGAACGCCGGGGCGAGGTAGGAACGGCGGGCGTTCAGCATCGCGGAGGCCAGCGCGGTCAGCCCGTAGAACAGGATCTGGGGCAGGAACCAGCGCAACAGCGGCACCCCGACCGCGATGATCTGGGTGCGCTTGGCGCCCGCCGGGGTGTCCCAGGTGTAGAGCCGGAAGATCCACGGTGCCAGCGCCATCGCCAGCACCGTCAGCGCGATCAGCGCGCAGACGAGCAACGTGAGTACCGCCGCGTCGCCCTCGTCGTCGCGGCGCACGTGGTGATCGACGAACACCGGGACCAGCGTCGCGGTGAACACCCCGCCCAGCAGCAGGTCGTAGATCATGTTCGGGGTGGTGTTGGCCAGGTTGTACCCCTCGGTCATCCAGGTCGCGCCCAGCACCGCCGCGAGGGCGATCGTGCGGACCAGGCCGGTGACCCGGCTCAACAGCGTGCCGGCCCCCACGATCGACGAGGACCGCACGAGGTGGGAGATGCCCCGCCGCGCCCGCGCGTCGTCTCCTGTCCCGTCGGGTGTCCCTACGTGTCGGCCCGCGCCCGGCGCATCGGTGGCATCTCCCACCGGTTCGAGGTGCGTGGCGGCTTCCTCTGCGTTGTACAACGAGGTCCCCGGATCACCGGTGAGCGTGTGCGCCGGATCGAGCGGTTCGGCGGCCCAGGTGTCGTCGGGCCGCGGCCCGGAAGGCGTGCCGGGTTCGGTGGGGCGCGCCATGCACGCTCAAGCTACCAGTGGTTCGCCTTGTGCCTGGGGGAGCCTCTCTAGGTCGGCGGCTGCGGCTCGCGCCACATCAGCCACATCGGTGGGCCCGACCCGTTTCCCATGTGCATCACCTCGGTGACGGCGAACCCGTGGCGCTCGTAGAACCCGACGTTGGCCTCCTTGGAAGACTCCAGGTAGGCGGGGATGCCCTCGTCGTCGCACCGTCGCAGCACCGGCGCAAGCACGGCCGAGCCCAGACCGCTGCCCTGTCGGTCCGGGTCGGTGCCCAACAGCGCCAGATACCAGTGCGGCTCCCGGGGATGCAGCTTGTCCACTGCGTCCAGCGCCTGCAGCGAGACGGGAAGGCGGACGCCGAAGAGCCGCGCGGCGCTGGGGGCCCAGCGCGCCAGGTCACCGACGTTGGTGCGCCACGTGCCCGGTGGCGCCCACAGGGCGCCCGCCGCGCACCCCGGGACCGTCCAAGCCGACGATTTCCGCAGGTACTGGCGGGCCTCGGTCGCGAAGAACGGCGCGGCCAGTCGTGTGAAACGCCGCATCCGGGAACGGCACAACCAGGCCCAGATCGGGTCGTCGTCGAATGCCCGGGCGAACATGGCGCCCAAGGCCTCGGCGTCACGGTTCCCAGCCTGGCGGGCTTCGGGACTCAGGACCCGACTCGGGACGCGGTTCGTGGCGGGGGAGGAGGGCATCGGCTCCCAGTCTGTCAACTCGGGCCTCCACGGTCGGCACCGGAGACCTGCCGTGCGGCGGCCCGGTAGCATCGGCGTGGTGAGCGCCATCATCGAACAGCCAAGCGCACCGGACGCCGGATCGGGAGTGGACGTCGACGCGTTGCGTGCGCTGGGACAGCGGGCGCGCGTGGCGAGCCGGGTGTTGGCCGTGGCGTCCACCGCGGTCAAGAACGCCGCGCTGCTCGGCGCCGCCGACGCACTGGAGGCCCAGGTCGAGACCATCCTGGAAGCCAACGCCGCCGACGTGGAACGTGCCACGGTCGACGGCGTGTCGACCACCGTCATCGACCGACTGCGTCTGGACGCTTCCCGGGTTTCGGGCATGGCCGACGGACTGCGTTCGGTTGCCGCGCTGGGCGACCCGGTGGGGGAGGTGCTGGACGGCTGGGTGCGCCCGAACGGCCTTCGTATCGAGCGGGTACGCGTACCGCTCGGCGTGGTGGCGATCATCTACGAGAACCGGCCGAACGTGACCTCGGACGCGGCCGGGCTGTGCCTGAAATCGGGCAACGCCGCGTTCCTGCGCGGCTCGTCCGGGGCGATCTCGTCCAACGTGGCCATCGCCACGGTCCTGCGGGGGGCGTACGAGGCCGCCGGGTTGCCCGCGGATGCGCTCGTGCTGGTGGAGGACACCAGCCGGGAGGCCGCGGTGGCGTTCATGCAACTGCGGGACGCCATCGACGTGCTCATCCCCCGTGGTGGGCCGTCGCTGATCGCGTCGATCCTCGCCAATGCCACGGTTCCCACGGTGATCGACGGGGACGGCAACTGCCACGTGTATGTGGACGCGGCGGCGGATCTGGACATGGCAGCCCGGATCGTGGTGAACGCCAAGACCCAGCGCCCCTCGGTGTGCAACGCCGCGGAGACGCTGCTGGTGCACGCCGCGGTCGCCGACGAGTTCCTCGGCCGCCTCGGGCCGGAACTCGCCGGGGTCGAACTCGTCGGCGACGCCCGCGCCCGGCGGGATCTGCCCGGCGCGGCCGAAGCGACCGAGGACGACTGGGCGACCGAGTTTCTGGACCTGAAGCTGGCCGTGCGGGTGGTGGACGACCTCGACGAGGCGATCGACCACATCTCCCGGTTCGGCTCCGGACACTCCGAAGCGATCGTGACCGGCGACCTGGCCGCCGCGGACCGCTTCACCCGCGAGGTGGACGCCGCCGCGGTGCTGGTGAACGCCTCCACCCGATTCGTGGACGGCTCGGAGTTCGGCTTCGGGGCCGAGATCGGCATCTCCACCCAGAAGCTGCACGCCCGCGGGCCGATGGGCCTCGCCCAACTCACCACCGCCAAGTTCGTGGTGCGGGGTACCGGCCAGGTGCGCGGCAACGTGCCACCAGGCCCCGACGCCTGCTGAAGCGCCTCGCCGCGGACCCGGAACTCGATTGACCCCGCGGTCAGGGTGCCCGATACCCTCTGAAGACATGGCCGAGCCCAGATTCGAATCCGTCCCCGCCGTCACCGAAGCCCTGGGAAAAGTCGACTACCTGGCCGATGAGGGCATCGCCGGCATCGTGTACCTGGCCGACCGTCTCGGCAAGCCGGTGCTGGT
>CAZEAV010000231.1:2393-5205 GCA_964510215.1 uncultured Iamiaceae bacterium | reverse complement strand
CGTTACGGGCCGCCGGGTTGTCTGAGACCATCTGGGTTTTGCCTCCGGGTGTCTTGTGCTTCACGACGTCCTCGCCCGGCTTGTCCGGGTCGGGGCTGACGATGACCCGGAGGCTGGAGTTGGAGCCCGGGTGCGGTTGCAGGTACTTGATCCGCAGTCCGTCCTCCGGGTCGGAGTGAATCTCCACCTCGGCTATGACCGGCGGGTCGGCATGGTTGGCGTGCTGGATGACTCCGGCGTTGCGGTCCTTGCCAATCGAGATCATCAACTCACCGACCTCACCCGGCCGGGGTTTCACGATGGACGTCACGAGTAACGCCGCACCCTGGACCATAGCGATCTTGTGCTGGGAGCCGATAGGCCCGGACGTCGGGCTGGCGCCTTTGCTGATGTGGTCGATCATCACGACAGTGCGGGTGTTGTTGCTCGTGAGGTCCTTGAGCCACGTCGCCACGACGTCGACCCCGGCGACCGAGTTGGAGTCCAACCCGTGAATACGGAACAGCGACGTCGTACCGTCCACGATCACCAGGTCCGGGTTATACCGGCTCAGCACCTCGCGCAGAGCCTCCTCGGAGGCTTCGCCGCGAGGGGTCGGAATCGGAGTGCCGTACCGGTCCACCTGCATCGACGCGAGTGGGTGACGCTCGGGGTGCAGGTAGATGAACTGATCCGACCCGATCACGTTGTCCGGCACGCCCAGCAAGTGCAACCGCTCGATAGTGTTCACCGGCTCGTCCTCAAGGTCGATCATCATCACCCGGCCCTGGTCGGCCATGATCCGCCGGGCCATGTCCAGCGCAATAAGCGTCTTGCCGGAGCCGCCCTCTCCATAGAGCAGGTTGAGCCTGCCCGGGTAGAGCATCCCGGCGCCGTCCTCCCGATAGAGCAGGCCCGGGGTCTGCGGCTTCCACTGCTGGCGAAGGTACGGGCCGTTGTCCACCCGCTCCCACTCGTTCATCCGCTCGTCCAGCGGGTCGCGCTGCTCGTCGGGAAGTAGCGCCAGTCGCACCGCCCGTTCCTGGGCCGTCTCGCCCGCCTCGTCGCCGCTGGCAGCCTCGGAGGCGCTGTGGGTACTAGACAACTGGGCAGCAGATTCTAGGCCCTTAGAACGGCTCTGGCGGGATGTTCCGGTCAGTGACTCAATCTCCCGGGTTAGGCCCCGCACGAGGGTGATGTGATCCGGTCCTAGGGCCCGCTCCAGCGAAGGCCAGCCCCGGGCCTTCTTGCCCCGCAGGATGCGCCTGCGAGTGGTGTCCATAGCCTCGGATATCCGGCTGGTGGCGCCGTCGTGGTCATTGGTAAGGACCACCAGCATCCGGATCAAGCCCGGCAGGTTCTGCTCCCAGAGCGGGTGAATCCTCGGCCTGCCGTCGGGGCCCTCGTCGCGGAGTAGACCACCGGCCAGCGCGAGGTAGGCGTCGTGGCGGCCGCCGCGCGTCGGCCAGTTGTCCGCGAGGGTGACCGCCAGCGCGATGGTGGCCACCAGCGCCAGCAGAGTCTCCCCGTCCCCCGCGTCCAGCCGTGTCGGGCCGTCCTCGCCACCCCAGTCGTCTCCGTACCAGGTGTAGTGATCGCCGTTCGGATGGGTCGACGGGGGAACCACGGTCTGACCACCACCGCCTCGGAACTCGATGATCGTGTGGCCGTTGGGCAGCCGGAACCGGCGTACGCCGGGGTCGAAGCCGTCGACTCGGTACCAGAAGTGCGACGCAGGCCGCTCAGGGTGACCGGACCGCATGGGCGTGTGCGGCAGGATGTCCGGCGCTATCCGCAGCGCGTGGTTGTGGTCCAGGTCGATGTCGATAAGCCCGCCGTGGTCCTTTCCCAGGGCCACGCCCAGGTTGAGCCTGCCGTCGTCCCAGGTCCCCTCGGCCACCCGTTGCCGCAGTATCTCCTGAGCCTTGGAGAACGCGGCGTCGACCTCGCCGTCGTCGGCGTAGGTGGAGTGCTGCCAGTCCGGTAACACGGGGACCTTGCTGCGTGGTCTGAGTGGCACCGGGGTAATCCCCAAGAACCGGGCGGCGCGCAGCGCAGCCGCGAGAGGTTCTTTGGGATTACGTATCTCGTTGGGCTGTCTGGTCATGGTTGCCTTCCTACCCCGGAGCCCGGAGACAGGCCCTCGGAGGTGCTTGAGTCGGGAGTTGGTCGCTGCTGGGAGCCTATGAAAGAGTTGGCCCAAAAGTCAAATTACTATTTGATTTCCCTATTACACTATAAAACCCCCCGTAAAAACCCCCCTTATAGGGGGGTTTTACGGGGGTATAAATGGGGAATGTTTCTGGGGAATAATCGGGGGATTTCGAGGCCGCTCAGGTCACCGTGACTTGCGCCTGCCGGGGGGTCGGCTAGACTGGTGGTTGTCTAGGTCTGGTCCTACCTCAGGTTGCTTCCTGGACGAGGCAGTTTGGTCGCTGCTCAGTGACCCCGGCCCGCCGTACACGCTCTGGCGGCCCGGGGTCACTTTTTCATTTGATCGGATAGCGAAACTGTCTACCGTAGGCTATAGTTCTCAGGCAGCGACCAAACCGGATCGCACCGGCTCACTGCCGGAACCTGAGAGGAAGCACATGACCAGAACGTGGAAAGCCAACGCTAAGGACTTCGCAGCGCTGGACCGTGGTGACGGCTGGCCGTTCGCCCTGCTCGTGGCGTGCAGCGTGGAGTTGCAATCACACGGGGGTGACCGTCGATCAAGTAACAATCGTTACTTGAACGGCAAGACCAGCGTCAGTGAGTTCGCCAAGGAGGCCCAGACCTCGGCCCCTCGCGTCAAGCGTTATCTAGATGCCTGGCAGCGCGCAGCGAATCG
>CAZEAV010000231.1:0-2383 GCA_964510215.1 uncultured Iamiaceae bacterium | reverse complement strand
GCGGACGTAGCCAACGTGACTCCCCCTGACAAGCCCTGGAAGGCTCGGGAGACCGGCCGGGACGGGGAGACCGGGGTCTACAACACCGAGAACACCGGTGGGCCCTCCTCGGTGAACCAAGTGATTCGTAAGGCCCAGACCGATCCGGAGTACGCCGACCAGATTCGTAAGGCTCTGCCCACGGCGACACCTACCCCGGAGGAGAAGCGCCAGCAGTTCCTCGCGTTGTCCGAGGATGACGACGTGCGGGATGACGTCAAGACTCGGCACGCCGGGTCGGCCAACTTACAAGCCTCGCCCGAGTCCCAGCGGCGTAACGCGAAGCAGGCCCGTAACCACGAGCGCAGTGAGGCCGAGGTCGACAGCAAGTTTCCCGGCCTAGCGTTGTCCGAGGTGCTTACCGATCTGGTCGAAGCCCGCAAGATTCTCCGCGAGTCCGGCGAACGTCTTCGTGGCATGAAGTTGGACGCGGAGGACCTGGACGCCGTGCAGGCAATCTATCGGGAGGTCATCGAGTTGGCCAAGCACGACCTGGACTCGCTGGCTGACGACTGGGACTCCGCTCTCGCGGACCTAACCGGGCTGGGTGACTGACATGACCACCGAGACCGAAGATCGCCCGTTCTGGCAGCGGCGCCCAAAGGTGGACCGCAACGACGTGCGGGACTACATCTGGGACTACGCGGCCAACCATCCCGAGGGGTTCGTTGCCGAGGAGTTCTGCGAGGAGTACGCGCTGACCTATAGCCAGTTCGCCGGTGGAGTCCGCAGACTCCGCGAGTTCTTGTCGGATGACTCGATCAACTTGGTGTGCCAGCCAAACGGTACCGGCCAGTGGACCTACCGGCTCGTCGGTGACCTGGACGACATGAAGCCGTGGACCAAGAACCGGCTCAACGACGCTCGGAGCCGTATCCAGTCCTTGACCTGGACCACCTCGTCACTGGTCGCGTCGACGGACGGGCGGACCGCTGACGGCAAGATTTCACGGGCCATGCACCGAGGGCTGACGCGCATCTTGGAGGACATAGAAGCCTTGCAGGAGTGACAGCCGGGGGCGGAGGTGAGTGTTTCTCACCTTCGCCGCCCGCGTTATTATCGGTACTACCGACCGCCTATCATCAGCGACCAGACATAGGAGCGAAAACATGCCAGACCCATCAGTACCCGAGGGTGACTACGACCCCTCGCAGGTTGTCTCGTACTCGTCTATGACCCTGCACCGGCAGTGCCCCCAGGCGTGGGCCTACAAGTACATCCGGGGGCTAGAAGCCGATACCCCGCGCTACGCACCCGACCTCGGGTCGTGGTGGCACCTGCTGCGGGCGATGGACTCCCTGAACTACGGATTCTCCCTCGGGTCAATCCGTCAGTCCCCCAAGCACCTGGACACCGGCAACGGTGTCCGGCTACCCAAGGACCGCCCGGCCCGGCCGAACGGGCAGGTGTACCGGCTACCCAACGGTAAGAAATTCAAGCCATCCGTCGAGATAGCCCTAGCCCTGTCCCGGTCCTATTGGCGCACTCTGTCCGGTGAGGCCCGGGACGAGTGGATAGCGGCGATAGGGGAGCCGCTACCGGACCGGCTGGACTACATGAACGCGACCTATCAGGCGCGCTGGAAGTCCGAGCGTTCCTCGGAGTATCCCCTCGCAGTCGAGTGCTGGATACGCAACGAACTCGGCCCGCACCTGCCCACTACGCCAGCGTTCGTCGGCACGGTTGACCTGATCTACCAGGACGCCGCCCGGGGCGACATGATCGTCATACGGGACCACAAGACCGGCAACACCTTGCCGGGCGCCGACGCCGAGGCCGACTTGTCCGACTCGCAGTTGCACCTGTACGCATGGGCCGCTCAGGAGTTGGTCGAGCAGTGGAGCGGGGACTACCGGGTGCAGGCTATCTCGTACGACCGGGTACGGTCGTCCAAGCCGAAGCAGCCGAGCCTCACGCAGTCCGGCAACCTGTCCAAGTCGGTCACCGACTACGACCTCCGTACTTACCTCGCGTTCGCTCGCGGGCCCGAGGGTAACGGCGTCGAATGGGGCACGCCGGACACGTACGTCAAGACCGGCAAGAACGCCGGAGCACCGAAGTTCGGGACGTACCTGCCGGAGGACTCGATCATCGAGCACCTGTCCACGCCAGCCTCGCTGTCGGTCTGGCACCAGCGGTCGCTCACCCCGCTCAATGGGCGCATCGTGGACTCGCACTACCGCTCGCTCAAGTCGACCCAGGCCCAGGCCGAGCAGACCTTGCAGGAGTACCGGGAGAACGGCGAAGCACCGCGCAACTTCACTCGGTGGGGCTGTAAGTGGTGCGAGTTCCGACGGCTCTGCCAAGCCGAGATGACCGGCGGGCCGGGCGGTGACTACCCGCT
>CAZEAV010000230.1:0-5222 GCA_964510215.1 uncultured Iamiaceae bacterium | reverse complement strand
CCTCGGCACCTCCGGTGGTCGCCAGATCCAACACGATCGAGCGCTTGCCACGGTTGAGATGCAGATGCATCAGTGACGTGCCGTTCACGATCGGCCAGGTCATCTGGCGGATGTAGTCACCGGCCGCGGTCTCGACCTTGATGACCTCCGCGCCGAGCTCGGCCAGCGGGGTGGTGATTCCGGCCGGGCCGAGCATCGAACATTCGACGATCCGGACACCTTGCAATGGGGGGCGGACGGTCACGGAGGGCTCCTCGGTATGGGAATGCTGCGGGAAATGCACGTTTCTGACGGGTCGTCACATCCTAGGTGCGGCCGCGGGTAGCGTCTGGAGTCGTGTCCGAGCTTCCGCCGCCGTCCACGTTCAACTTCGCCGATGTGTGGGAGTACGCGGCCGACCGGGTGCCCGAGCGTGAAGCCGTCGTCTGCGGTGACCGTCGCCTCACCTACGCCGAGCTGGACGATCGGGCGAACCGCATCGCCGCACACCTGGGGGAGGTGGGGATCGGCCGCGGTGACACCTTCGGTATCTTCGCCCCGAACTGCACCGAATGGATCGAGGCGCAGTTGGCCGGGTGGAAGGTCGGTGCGCTGCCTTTCAACGTCAACCACCGGTACTCGTCGGGGGAGCTGTCCGAGCTGCTCGACGACGCCGGAGCCGTGGGGCTGGTCTTCGACCGGGCGTTGGGCCCGGTGGTCGAAGGCATCGACCCCGAGCGCAGGAACGCGCTCGCGATGATGCTCGCCGTGGACGTTCCCCGATCCTCGGGCGCAGTCGAGGTCCTGCCCGAAGGCGCCGTCGCCTATGACGACGTCCTCGAGGGGCATCAAGGAGCGACGCGCCCGGTCCTCCGGCGCAGTGGCGACGACCAGTACCTGCTCTACACCGGAGGCACGACCGGACGCCCCAAAGGGGTGGTGTGGCGCATGGAGGACGCGTTCTACGCGTGCTTCGGCGGGGGCGATCCGATGCGCATGGCGCCGGTGACCGAGCCGGCCGCGCTGGCGGACCACATCCTCGCGGCCCCCCCGACGTATCTGTGCAGCGCTCCGTTGATGCACGCGGCCGGACAGTGGGTGGCCACCTCGTGGTTGTGGGCGGGCGGACGGGTCGTGCTGGCGACCGGGCCGTTCGACGCGGCGGCCACCTGGGATCTCGTCGACGCCGAAGGAGCGAACCTGTTCACGGTCGTGGGCGACGCCACGGGCAAACCGCTCCTGGACGCCTGGGAGGCGAACCCGGGCCGGTGGCGGGCCGATTCGGTGTTCTCGATCTCGAACGGTGGCGCGCCGATGTCGCCCGCGCTCAAGTCCCGCTTCATCGCCGCGTTCCCGGAGGCGTTCTTCGTCGACGGATTCGGATCGTCGGAAACCGGTGCCCAGGGCTCCCAGCGGATCGCGTCGGCCGCGAGTGGCAAGGGGGGCGAAGCCGCGGACCGGGCCCGTCGTAGTGGTGTCGCCCACTTCTCGCCCTATGCGGCGGACACCGCGGTGCTGGACGACGCGTTGCAGCGGGTGGAGCCGGGCTCGGGCGCGATCGGCCGGGTCGCCCTCCGGGGCCGGATCCCACTCGGCTATCTGGGGGACCCCGAACGCACCGCGGCCACGTTCGTCGAACACGACGGTGACCGTTGGGTGCTCACCGGGGACTTCGCGACCGTCTCCGACGATGGGACGGTCAGCCTGTTGGGCCGTGGATCGGGTTGCATCAACACCGGCGGCGAGAAAGTGTTCGCCGAAGAGGTCGAGATGGCACTGCAGGGCCATCCGGACGTCCGTGATGTCATCGTGGTCGGCGTGCCCGATGAACGGTGGGGCGAGGCGGTGTGCGCGGTGGTGCAGGCCCGCACGGGCGCCGTACCGACCCTGGACGACCTCAAGTCCTCTCTGCGATCGGATCTCGCCGGCTACAAGTTGCCCAAACGACTGGTGCTGGTCGACCAGGTGCGACGCAGTCCGGCAGGCAAAGCCGACTATCGTTGGGCCCGGACGGTCGCCTCTGCGGCAGGTGGACCCTCGGGCGGTTCGTTCGATTAGCTTTGCCTGCGTGCCGGGTGGTTTCGGTACGCAACCGGCACGCGGTCGGGACTCCTCCGGCGGCCGACCGGACAATCGACCGGCGAGGAGTCTGCTGAGAGGAGGTCCCGATGAAGCGCCCAATTCACGGCCGTTCGGGACCGCCGCTTCCGGCATCGTCCCCCGCCCTGGCCACGGACGGTGCCGACGGCCGGTCGGACCCGTCCGAGCCGGGGGACCCGGCGCCGCGTCCGCTTCGTCGGGGCATCGGCGTCCTCGACTCTTCGATCTTCCGCGAACGTCTCGTCTACCGTCTGGTTGCGGTCCTCGGCGTACTTCCCATCGTGGTCGAGGTCGTCCGCTCCGGGCTTTCGGGGTGGATACCGGTCCAGGACGCGGCGCCCACGGTCCTGCGGGCGAAGTTCGCCATCGGGTTTTCGCCCACGCTCGTGGGGATGTTCACCGATTCCAGCAGGTACGCCGGGGCGACCACGTACTTCCCGGGACCCTGGCAGCTCTACTGGTTGTGGGCGCCGGTGCGGCTCCTCGGGACGACGTGGGGTCCGCTGGTGGGTATGGGCCTGTTGAACGTCGTGTGGCTGCTCCTGGCCGGTTGGTTCGTCAAGCGTCGGCTCGGCTACCGGGCGGGGGCGGCGGCGCTCGTGTTCGCGTCGGTTCTGAACTGGGTGCTCTCACCGGCGCTGCTCGTCTCGCCCGTTCCGATGGTGATGGTGCTGCCGGCGTTCACCGCGTTCTGTTTCGGCGTGTGGGCGCTGGCGTCGGGTGACGAAGGCGTCCTGCCGCTGTTGAGCGTCGTCGCGAATTTTCTCCTGCTGGATCATCTGGTTCTCAGTGCGCTGGTGCCGGTGATCGGGATTGTCGGCTTGGGGTGTTGGATCGTCGGAGTCGTACTGGACCGCCGCGCCGATCCGGCCGTCTGGCCCGGACGCCGGCGCCGAATGCTGCGGTCGATCGCCGGCGCGTGGGGAGTCGCGCTCGTCATGTGGCTGCCCGCGCTCGTCCAGCAGTTCACCCACCACCCCGGCAATCTGGTGAATCTCTGGCGCGCGGGGCGTTCCCAGCCTGATGCGGTGCTGTCGCTGGGTGACGCGGCCGTCAAGTTCCTGTCGCTGTTCACCGCGCCGAACTTCTGGCTGCGTCCGAGCCGGACCACGTCGTATCTGCTTTCGTCGGCGCCGCAGCCGTCGGCGGCGGCGTTGTCGGTCGTCTGCCTTCTCGGCGCGGCACTCTGGCTCTTCGGTGTACGCCGTGCCTGGCGACGACGCGATCGGCCGGCGCTCGCCGGACTGGTATTGGCGGTCGCCGCGTTCGGCGCGGCTTGCATCACGATCACCCGAGCGGTCGGACCGGTGCTGAACCCTGCTCGCGGCTACGTGCAGTCGTGCTGGGTGGTGGCGATGTTCATCACCTTTGCGCTGGGCTACGCCCTGTCCAGATCGATCCCGTCACCCGTACGCGAGTTCCGGTTTCCGGTGTTGGTCGGCGTCGCGGTGCTGGTGGCTGCGCTGAATCTGCCGCACGCGGCGGTCACCTTCGGCGTGACCTCCGCGTCCGACCCGACGATCCGACGGAGCCGTTTGCTGGCTGCAGCCGTCCTCGACGCGGTGGACGGCGACGGGGTGGTGGCGGTCCGCGCGGGCGGTCCCGGGTCGTACCCGTACACCGCCGCCACGATCGTCGCATTGAACGACGCCGGAATCCCGATGTGTGCCGACAGGATTCCCCAGTTCGAGCCGTCTCCGATGCCGACCTGCCGCGGCTTCCACACCGATAACGAGGTCCGCTTCGTCCGGGGCGAATTGCCTCAGTCGAACAATGACGGTTGGCGGGTCCTGGCAACCGAATCGCCATTGACCGACGCGGAGAAGTCAGAGCTCGCTGCGGCGGCCGAGCGCATCGAGGCCGCGGTGGACCACGTCGCAGCGACTGGTCGGAAAATCGCCTTCGCCCCAGAACTCGTCGCGTACGTGAACAGGACCAAGTCGCTGGCGTTCCTGCGCAGCACCGTGAACGACGAAGCGAAGCTGAACCCGCCCGGGGGTCTGATGTCCTCAGCGGCCGGTCGGAAGATGCTCGCGCGCTCCGTCGACGTGGGCGAGTTGGTCGTCGGCTACAGCCGGCAGCACTCCCAGGCATTGGAGGTCGACCCGTTCCATGTACCGGGGATCACCAACGCGGAGTTGACCCGCTGGGCCCACCTTCAGACGCGCACGTCGTCGGATACATTCTCGGTACTCATCCGTCGCCCGAGGTGACATCGGCCCGGTGTCCGTGTCGCAGGGACCTGTGGCCAACGGGGCGATGTCGCGTTCGTCCACGAAGAAGACAAGGGGAACCATGGAACCGTTGAATCGCAGGGAACTGTTCGTCGGCGCGACCGCGGCAGGCATGCTCACCGTGGCGGGATGCTCATCGGATTCGCCGAACACGCCCGCGAAACCGTCGGTGACCACCACCGGCGTGGCGGCCCACCCCGCGGCGAAGGACGCGCCGTTCGACACGGTGGTGGTGTTGATGATGGAGAACCGTTCGTTCGATCATCTCCTCGGCTGGCTCCCCGGGGCGAACGGCAGGCAGAAGGGCCTCGAGTTCCAGGACCCCACGGGCAAGGTGGGCACCACGTGGGCGATCGGCAACGATCCCCAGGGCTGTGCGTATGCCGATCCCAAGCACGATTTCTCCTCGGTGCTCAAACAGATCGACGGCGGGAAGATGGACGGGTTCCTGAAGACCGGCCCGGTCGGCGACCATTTTCCGATCGGGTACTACGGCGAGAAGGATGTCCCCGTCATGGCGGCCCTGGCGAAGGGCTACACCACCTACGCGAACTACCACGCCTCCTTCGCCGGACCCACCTGGCCCAACCGCTTCTACCAGCACTGTGCCACGACCGACATGAACTACACGTCGATCTTTCCGGGAAAGATCGGCGACCCGCCCCCGTTTCCCCCACTCGACAAACGGCCGTCGAAGCTGAAGCTCGCCATCTGGGACCGCCTGGCGGACGCGGGCCTCTCCCACAAGTACTACTTCCACACCGAGCCCATGACGGGCCTGTTCGCAAGCGGGAGGTACGACAAGATCTCCCACCCCTATGCGGACTTCCTCGCGGACGCGAAAGCGGGCACGTTGCCCCGGGTGTCCTTCGTCGATCCGGACTACGGCCTGATTGCCGAATTGAAAGG
>CAZEAV010000229.1:0-5232 GCA_964510215.1 uncultured Iamiaceae bacterium | reverse complement strand
CTCTGAACACGATATCCCGAGTGGTGCTGGACCCTAACACCTCGGCGCAGCCTCGCGCTGCGATCGTTCGGTCGCCCAATCGACTCGGCCGGTCGACCGGCCCAGACACACCCGAATCTGACCGCGTACGTCTCGGCCAATCGTGTCGGCGCACAAGAAGGGCCGTGTTTCGCTCACGTTTGGCACCCTCGAGCGGTTCGGTGACGAGCGGATCGCTGCGTTCGGCGTTGGCCCCGGTGCATTACCCAAAAGGTTCCGCCGTCGGGCTGGCCAGTTCGGCGAGCGAGCGGAGCCCGCGATTCTGGGAAGCTGTCCATGATGGAGCAACACCTTTCGCTCGTGACCCTCGGGGTGGCCGACGTCGACCGGGCCCGCCGCTACTTCGCCTGCCCAGAACGTTGGATGGTGGCACCGAGATCGCCGGGTCTTTCTCTGCGGGCAGAGGCCTTGCGATCCGTACGGCGATCAACGCGAAAGCCGACGAACTGTTCAGGCGCTTCTCCGAAGACCGCAAGCTCACCTGCGACTTGGAAGTCCCGGCCCGCAAGGTCCTGCTCGACGGAGAGAAGCGGTCGTGCTGTCGGCAGAGCCGAGCGAGATCGTGGCCCGAGCATTGGCCGCCGGCCGCCGACCGCCGCGTCACAGACCTACATGTTCCATTGCCGACCCGTGCCGGCGGGTACCTGTTCGATCCATGAAATCTCCTGTGCCGAGTCCTTGCAGGCGAGCATCGACGCCCCTCGGTTGGCGGATGCGAAGGCCTGAAGCCCCGCGGTGTCGGACATGACGCGGTTCCCGTTCTGATCGAGGAGGATCACCTCGACATTCGACGCGACGGCGAACGTGGACGTTCCGATTCCGGATGCCCGGGCCGCGGCTTGGGAAAGATCCAGCGAGATGCCCAGCGATGGGTCGAACCATTCGATGCCCGTCACCGCGCACCCCGAAGGGGCGATTCCGCCGGCCTCGAGGCGAGTGGGCGCGCCCTGCGGTGGCGGTGGCGTAGTGGTTGACGTTGGCGTTGTCCGCGTCGTCGTGGTGGGGGCGGGTGTCGTCGTGGTCGGCGACGGCGTCGTGGCCGACGAGGGCGCCCGATCTTCGGTTGTTGCCGCCCTGATCACCGGTGCCGCGAGGGGCGCGACGATCCCGGCGAAGGGCAACTCGGTCACGGTTTTCTTCTTCGCATCGACGAGGACCGCATTGCAGCCCGGCCACACGCCGTTCGACGGGCCGAAGGACACGACTGGGCGGGTCGAGTCGCCACTCATGTGTTCCAGACCGCCCCGACAGAGAGGGACGGTCGAACCATGCAGCTTCGTCTGCGACAAGACCGAGTCCGTCGAGAGATCGACTTCCACGAGCGCCGAGGTGCGCTGGGATCCGGTGGTCGTCGAAATCAGGAAATCGACCCGAGCGTCCGAGTCGAAGGTCATGGCTGCGCCACGGCAACCATCGAAGTCGGCAGGTTCCCCTGGCGGTGAAAGGTTGCAGACCTGCGAGGTGACGGCGCTCACCTGGTACTCGTCGTTCACACTGAAGAAGTTCGGCGACATCCCTTGCGTTCCCTGAAATATCAGGTGATGCTCGCCGACTTCGCCTTCATCGGCCTGGAGTGCGAGAAAGGCGAGCGGCCCGGCCCCTTCACCGAGTGCTGGCGACGCGACGATGCGGTGCTCCGTTCCGGACTGAAGGTCGCGGACGATCAGTTGCGATGCGACGCCCTGCTCCGACACGCCGTCCCCGGATGCCGTGGCCTGTCTGGCGTAGAAGAGCACCTGTGTGCCATCGAAGTGACCGGTGGCAAGCGCCCGCAGTGCCATGCCCGTCGAAGCGTCGGCACTGACCAGCTTCCTCGCGGTCGCCGTGCCTGCCGGCAACCACATGATCGCCTGCGGTCGTTTGGCAGATCCTCTCAAGTTGCTTGCGAACGAGTCCTCATAGACGATGCCGCCCATCCCGTCGCCGAAAGCCCGACCCACCTCGTGGTCGACGATCTGGGTTCTCGTCTTACCGTCGAAGGACACGACCGAGACGCCGTGTTCGTCGGAGACGAGGTAGCCGTCCAGACTGACCGTGCCGCCGACGCCGATGGTGGTGGGGGCGCCGGTGTGGATGTCGATGCCATCGATGGTCGTCAACTCGGTGTGGGACGCGTCGACGGTGGTGACGGCATGCTGGTCGAAACCGTCCCACGCATCGCCGTGGAAGGTGACATCGTCGTCGGCAGCCCCACCCTGGGGCGGGCTGAGCGGGTCGCCCGATGCCGCGTCGACCACCGGCGTGCCGTGTGCGTCGACGAACACGACGTTGCCCGCTTGGAGCACCGCTTGATAGGTGCCGGGGTGCCCCTCGGCGAGGTTGTGGACGGTGACCGCCGTGGCATGGGTCAACACCACCGGCGTGAGCCCGTGGATCGTCGATGAGATCGCCGTTGTGGGCACGTCCATCGCGGACGCCCACGCCGACGCGGCCGCGCCCGCCAGCGTCGCGCCCGCGGGCGCGCCGCCGCTCGGCTCTGGTCCCGCACCCGACCCCAGATCTCGCCCACACACCGGACACGCCGACATCGAGTCGACCACCATCGTCGAACATGCCGGACATCGCATCACCATCGGACGATCCCTCCAGAGACGTGTGGACCCGTGCGGGTGTGACGAAGTCGAGCGGTGAGCACGTCGCGATGCTCATTCAGCCGACTCGCGCGTTGTGGAGCGGCAAGCGCGCGTCCCCCGACAGGCCCGAACACGCGGGGGTGCTGCACCTCCGGCAGACGATTGGGAAACTCGGGGCCGAAATCCGACGGCACCCTTGACCATGGACCACCTCCGCACCGGACGTCCCGGTGCGCTCGGTAGTCTCCTAAAGTCGTTCCGACACCGGGGCCGGCCCGTCCCGCGCAATCGAATTCCGGCTCAGGGAGGCCCCATGCCGACTCTCTTCTCCAGAATCATCGACGGCGAGCTGCCCGGCCGTTTCCTCTGGCGGGACGATCTCGCCGTGGCATTCTTGACGATCAACCCGATCCAACCCGGGCACGCGCTCGTCGTACCGCGCGCCGAGGTCGACAACTGGCTCGATCTGGATCCCGAGTTGACCGCCCACCTGATGCGTGTGGCACAGACCATCGCCCGCGCCCAACGTCGCGCGTTCGACCGCGAGCGGATCGGCCTGATCATCGCCGGACTCGAGGTGCCCCACGTCCATTTGCACACCATCCCGATCCGGGCCGAAGCGGACCTGAACTTCGCACACGCCGACCCCTCCCCCGCCGACGCCGCACTCGATGGCGCCGCCGAAGCGATTCGCGCCGCATTGCGGGAACTCGGCGAGGCCCACGTCGCCGAACCTCCGTCGAGTGGAAGTTCGGGGTGAGCTGCTGTTGGTCGGGCTGGCGGGATTTGAACCCACGACCTTCGGTCCCCCAGACCGACGCGCTAACCAAGCTGCGCCACAGCCCGTCAAGTGTCTGGGAGCCTACCGTGCCGGCGGACGACACTCACAGATGGTGGGTCAACCACGCCACTCCCTGGAACGCCCGCCAAGCCAGGTAGATGATCAGGGCGACGACGAGCACCTTGAAGTGCCACGGCGTCTTGAGCCGCTCGTCCGAATCGTCGCCGTCGCCAGCGGCGGCGGTGGCCGCGTCGGTGGCCCGTGCCCGGTCGGAACGGACGGCCATCGCATCGGCCGATGAGCCGCGGCCCTGGCGCGCCCGTCTGAGGCTGGAAGGCTGTGCAATGTGCGAACCGCACTGTGGGCAGGTCCCGTCATCACGGACGGTGTTCGGGTTCAGGTAGCGATCGCAGTCGTCACACCAGGGCATTGCTCATTCCAACCCGACCCGCCGGGTACGAGGACCCACCTCGGCCACCGCACTGGGCACCTCGTGGCCGACGAGTTCGGCGGCCAGGTGTGCCGCGTCGATGAGCGCGTCGATGGCGCACCCCGAGACCAGCTCGGTGTCGTCCAGCACCGCCACGAACTCCTCGGTCGCCAGGTTGCCCGCCGCGCCCGGCGCGAACGGGGAGCCGCCGAGCCCGCCGACCGAGGTGTCGAAGCGGCGGGCCCCGACCTGCAGTGCCATCCACGCGTTCGCCAGCGCTGTTCCCCGGGTCTGATGGAGGTGCAGGCCGACCTCGGTGCCCGTCGCGCGCAACAGTTCCACGATGCGCCTCGGCGTGGCCATACCCGTGGTGTCCGCGTACGTGACGGCATCGCAGCCCAGTTCACCCAGGCGATCACCGAGTGCGGTGACATCGTCGACACGCAGTTCCTCGCCTTGGAACGGCGACCCGAACGCACAGGAGACCACCGCATCCACCGGTACATCGGCTGCGTGTGCCAGCTCGACGATGCCGGACACCTCACCCAGTGATTCCGACGTCGAGCGGCGGACGTTGTGGCGGTTGTAGGTCTCCGACGCCGAGATCGTCACCGTCAGCTCGTCCACCGCGCAGCGAAGTGCATCCCGGGCGCCACGTCGATTGGGCACCAGGGCGGTCACCGTCGCGTCCGGGGGTCGGTCGATGGCGGCGAGGACCTCGTCGGCGCCGGCCATCGCCGGCACCGCACGGGGCGAGACGAACGAAACGGCTTCGATGTGGCGCAGACCAGCGGCGAACAGCGCATCGATGAGGCGGACCCGATCGGCCACCGACACCGGGCGTTCGGGCTGGAGGCCGTCGCGTGGACCCACTTCCCGGATCGCGACGCGTGCACCGGGCTCGGGCACGGGCGGTGTCGTCACGGCTCCATCGTGCCCCGGCGCTCCCGGGATCACCACATCGGACCCATCAGGTGTGTCCGGTGCGACAGCGACCCTCAGACGGGGGGCACTCCGTGGCGTCGGTCGCTGAAGGTGCGGCGCTTGCCCTCTGCCAGCGCGAACCTGGAGATCAGCGCGCCGCGCAGGTCGCCGGGCTGGACCACCTCGTCCACGATGAGCTCACTGGCCAGTCGCAGAAGGTCGACGTCGGCGGCGTAGATGGCCCGCTGCTCCGCGATGAACGCCGCGCGTTCGTCGGCGTCGTCGATGGCCGCGATCCGGTTTGCGAAGACCGCATTCACCGCGGCTTCCGGGCCCATCACCGCGATCTGGGCCGTCGGGAGCGCCAGCGTCGCCTCGGGTGCGAACGCCGGGCCGGACATTGCGTACAGGCCCGCTCCGTAGGCCTTGCGCACCACGACGCAGATCTTGGGCACGGTCGCTTCGGACACGGCGGTGACCATCTT
>CAZEAV010000228.1:0-5270 GCA_964510215.1 uncultured Iamiaceae bacterium | reverse complement strand
GGGCCACAACGGCTTTCGAGGCCGCCCCATTCGTCCGCTCTGGCAACCCTCCGCTCAAGAGCGTACCCGCTCGGCCGGTGCACTCCGTCAGCGGTTCCGTCGCGGCCCTGGGCAAACCGGTCGGGGCGTGACGGATGTCGTGGGGTGTGGGTGGCCGGTTCCGCCGGTGCGATCGCTACGGTCACAGGAGCGGGCCGTGCCCGCCAGCGACAAGGGGATGAGAAAATGCAGGGTGCCACCGTGCCCGTCTATTGCGAGGCTTCGTTCAACTACGGCGGTGCCGATGGGCTGTCCGCCGTCACCCAGCCGGTGCTCGACGGCCGCGCGGTCCCGGCGACGGAACTTCCTTTCGACGAGTGCGGGTTCGAGCTGATCGACTCGGAGTCCGCGGTCACCGACTGGAGCGACCCGGCCCAGAGCGATGGCGTGGGGGCAACCGAGTTCGGTGAGCTTGCCGCCGCCTTCACCGGCGCCGACCACGCCGTGGTCTACCCGGCCATCGTGCGCGACCCGACCACCGCCCAGCATGTGGAGGACTATGCGCCGATCCTGTTCGTGCACTCGGACTTCACCGACGACTTCCGCGGCATGGTCACCGAAGCGGACCGTCCGTACCGGCCGTTCCTGCTGGCGGCCCTCGAGCGGTACGACCTCACCCCGGCCGACGTCGTGGGCGCGTCGCGGATCATGCTCCTGCAGAGTTGGCGCAACATCGGGCCGGTGCGGCCCGACCACCCGCTGGCGTTCTGCGACGCCCGCACCATGACCGAGAAGGCGCGGCGTCGACCGATCCTGATACCCAACTACGGCGGCCAGCACCTGGAGTTCGAGGCGTTCGTCTTCGCGCCGCCCGCCGCCGGTGCCACCGATCACTGGTACACGTTCCCGGAGCTGCACGCGGACGAGGCCGTGTTGTTGCGCACCTACGATTCGGCCTGCGCGGATGCGGGCCGTCCGTTCTGGACGCCCCACTCGGCGTTCCGCGACCCGAGCGTGCCGGACGCGCCGGAGAACCGCCGGGCCAGCGTCGAGATGCGTGCCCTCTGCCTCTGGGCCTGAGTCGAGCTCGGCGGATTGCGATTCCGGCCGGGAGGGCCGTGCCCCGGCCGCGCATCCTGGGCCCGTCGTCGCATTGCGGTGCGCCCAAAGGGCGCGGGCGGTGGCGATCTCGTGCGGTGCGTGGACTGCGTCTGCGGTCCCGGTGTAGACATCGGACGTGTTGGGGCGTGCCCGTGAACCGTCACCGGTCGTGCGCACCGCGCCGGAAACGCCCCACCGCGCGCCCGCGTGGAACGACTCGTGATGCTCGCGCTCGGTGATCTCACCGTGGTCGACGCCAGCGATTCGGTTGCGGGCCAATACGCGGGCAGGCTGTTCGCCGGCTACGGCGCGGCGGTCACGCTCGTGGAACCCCCCGGCGGGACGGCCACCCGTCGCCTCTCCCCGGTACGGCCGGACACGCCGGGGTCGAAGGGTCGCGGACCGTGGTCCTATGTCTTCGAGCACTGCAACGGCGCGAAGGGCTCGCTGGAGCTGACCGGCGACGCCGGGTCGAACGAGCGGGCCGTCGCACTCGTGGCCGCGGCCGACGTGGTCATCCGCGACGGCGAGCTGTCGTGGTTGCCCGACCTGGGCACCCGTGTGGTCGACTGTGTGATCACCGACTTCCCGGAGGTGGGGGCCTATGCCCGCTGGCGCAGTACCGAGATGATCCAGCAGGCGCTCGGCGGGGCGATGTACCCGACCGGCGACCGGGACCGCACCCCGATCTACGGCGTGGGCCACCGATCCTCCTATGCCGCGGGGACCACCGGGTTCATCGGCGCCATGGCCGCGCTGGCCGAGCGGCACCGATCGGGGCGTGGGCAGCGGGTGGACACGTCGGTGTTCGAGTCGGTGGCGGCGATGAGCGAGAACCTCGTCTCGCTCTACAGCTACAGCGGCAGCCAGCCGCTCCGTGAGCCGCCGGCGATGCTCGCGACCCTGCGCTGCAGCGACGGTTGGGTGGTGGTGTACGCGCTCACGGTCTGGGCGCGCCTGTGCGACGTGTTCGACGCCGATGCACTGGCCGCCGACGAGCGCTTCGGCCGGTCCAAGGCGCGCATGGAGCACTGGCGCGAAGCGGTCGACGCGCTGGCACCGTACGCGGCGAAGTTGACCACGGCCGAGGTGTCCCGGCGCAGCCAGGAGCGCAAGATCCTCTGTGAGACGGTCACCTCGCTCGCCGACCTGGTCGTCTCTCCGCAGTGGCAGGCACGCCACATGGTCCGGGAACACCCGGCAGAGCTGTCTGAGCGGGCAGGCTCGCCGATCGACCACGCCCTGGGGCCGGTGTTCCGTATCGACGGTGGCGGCTACGTGGCCGAGCCCGCGCCGGCGCTCGGGGCCCGTGCCGCGCATGCGCCCTCGGAGCCCGGTGAGCCTGCCGCCGCCGGCACCGGCGCGGCCATGCCCGTGGCCGCCGGACCTGCCGTCCACGGCGGTGGCACCGTCGACGGGCCACGCGCCGCCGGCAGTGCCTCGGGCGCTGGCGTTCGGTCGGACCGGCCGCTCTCGGGCGTTCGGGTGGTCGACCTCACCACCGCCTGGGCGGGTCCGATGGCCACACGATGTCTGGCGTTCCTGGGCGCCGAGGTGATCAAGGTGGAGGTGCCCTCACGGCTCGACGCGTGGCGCGGCATGTACCTGGGCAAAAGGGCGCCGTTCTACCCGAAGTGGATCGCCGGCGAACGGCGCTGGGACCGGTGCTGCATGTTCAATACGCAAGGCCACGAGAAGGCTTCGCTGGGCCTGGACATCACCGCGCCGGGGGGCGCGGACGTGTTGGAGGACCTGCTCGGCGAGAGTGACGTGCTGGTGGCGAACTTCTCCTCGGGGGTGCTCGAGCGATTGGGATTCGGGGCCGAAGCGGTCGCCACCATCAACCCGGCGGTCGTGGTGGTGGAGATGCCGGCGTTCGGCCGCGGTGGACCGGCGGCGAACCATGTCGCCATGGGCTCGACCATGGAGGCCGCGTGCGGCATGGCCGGCCTGATCGGTTACGGCGACGGCGAAACTCCAGGCGACGACGCCGCCGGGCCCCGCCCCTACAACACCGGCTCGATGGTGATGGACCCTCTCGGCGGGCTCACCGCCGCCGCGGCAACCCTGGTGGGCCTGCACCAGCGGGAGACCACGGGGCGAGGCTGTGGAATCGAGGTCGCCCAGACCGAGTGCGGTGCCCACTGGATCGGCGAATACCTGCTCGCCCAGCTCGACGGGCACCCCGCGCCCGCCGCGCAGGCCAACGTGGTGAGTGATGCCGAGCCCCACGACGCGTATCGGTGCCGCGGCCGCGACGAGTGGGTGGCCATCGCCGTGCGCGACGACTCCGAGTGGGCGGGGCTGTGCGCGGTTCTGGGTGAGGGAGGCCTCGCCGACGACGAGCGTTTCGCCACGTTCGACGCCCGGCGCGCCCATCGTGGTGAGCTGGCCGAGATCATCGGCGGTTGGACCCGGCGGCGCACCAAGTTGGATGCGGCCGCGCAGTGCCAGGCATACGGGGTGCCGGCGGCGCCGCTCAACCGGGGCGTCGACGTCTTCTTCGACCCCACCCTGCGCCAGAGCGGCTTCGTCGTCGGACTCGAGCATCCCGCGGTGGGCTGGGCCGAGTATCCATCGTTGGCATTCCACCTCGAGCGCACGCCGGGTGGTATCGAACGGCCGGCGCCGTGCTTCGGTGCGGACAACCGCCGCATTCTCACCGAAGTGCTGGGCTATGACGAGGTCCGCATCGCCGAGCTGTACGGGACCGCTACGGTGAGCGACGAGCCGTACGTGAAAGGCCGCGCGTGAAACGGAGTTCCGACCGTGGCGAACGCACCTGAGGTCCTGCTCGACAAGGTCGATCGCATCGCCCGCGTGCGGCTGAACCGGCCCGAGTTCCACAACGCCCAGTCGCTGCCGCTGCTCAAGCGCATCGACGAAGCGCTCGCGGAGGCCGCCGCGGACCGGGACACCAAGGTGATCGTGCTCTCGGGCGTGGGCGAGTCGTTCTCTTCCGGTCACGACCTCGGCACCGATGCCCAGCGCGACGCGCTGGCGGTCTTCGGGCAGGGCCGGAGCACGGTCGAGGGAAACTTCGAGTACTCGTTCCAGCATTTCCTGCAGATGTCGCTGCGCTGGCGCGACCTGGGAAAGCCGACCATCGCGCAGGTGCACGGTTGGTGCCTGTTCGGCGGGTGGTTGATCGCCTCGCCCATGGACCTGGTGGTCGCCGCGGAGGACACCCGCTTCATGACCGGGTTCCTGCAGTACTTCTCGCTGCCCTATGACGTCGGGGTGCGCAAGGCGAAAGAGATGCTGTTCGACCCCCACGAGGTGTCCGCGGCCGAGGCGCTCGAGCTCGGTTTCGTGTCCCGGGTGGTGCCCCGCGACCAACTCGAGGACGAGACCATGGCGCTGGCGCGGCGGATCGCCGAGATGCCGCTGTTCTATCTCCGCATGGCCAAGCTGGCCGCCAACGGGGTGCACGACGCCGCCGGGTTCCGCACCGCGGTGACGGCCGCGAATGCGCAGCAGATGATGACTTACCTCGATGAACTGGACCGCGATCGCCGGAAGAAGGACTCGACGGACGGTGGTGGCCCGCCCGAGCGGGAGCGCCGTCGCCCGATCGTCGATCGCATGCTGCACGAGAACGAACAGGACGGGCGGTCCTGAGCGCGGCGGGCGCGTCGCCGCGGTCCGATCCGCTCGGCCGGGTGAGCGCCCGGCGGTGGGCGGTCGTGTTCGTGGCGGTCGTGGCGCTCGGCGTGCCGGGGCTGGCGTCCTGCGGGTCGTCGGGCACTCCCGGCGCGGTGCAGCGGGTGTCGCTCGCCCAGCTCGCCGCCCACCAGGACCACTATTCGGGCGACCGGGTGACGACGACCGGGACCGTGCGGCGCTTCGGCCACGGCGCGGATGTCTACTACGTGATCGAGGACGCCGCCCACAACCGGGTCGAGGTGCGCCCGGGGTCCCTCGTTGCGGACCGGGTCGGCTCCGAGGTCACCGTCACGGGCCGGTTCGATTTCGATGATGCTCGGGGGCGGACGCTGCGAGGAACATCGGTGCGGCCCGCCACCTGAGCGGGAGGTGACCGGTGCGCCCGGTCACTCGGTGGATCGTCGGGCCGAGAAGAACTCCCGCAGTACCTCGCCCGCTTCGTCGGCCCGGACACCGTGGGTGACCGCCGAGTTGTGGTTCAGGCGTTCGTCGACGGCGAGATTGTACAACGACCCGCAGGAACC
>CAZEAV010000227.1:0-5281 GCA_964510215.1 uncultured Iamiaceae bacterium | reverse complement strand
GGGCTCGCCGGTCAATCCGGTGGCCATCCGGTGACACGATCGCGTCGAGCCAGTCGCTCGACCACGGCGACGCAGGGGTGGCGCACCCGACGGCGGGCACCGCCGGGACCGCGGGTCGGAATCGGCACGGAAACGAGCGACCACTAGCGTCGAAGACATGTTTGCGGTGACCTTCGATGACGGGAAGCTCCTCTGGCAGCACCGGCCTGATCCGGAACCAGGTTCGGGAGAACTGCTCGTGGCGGTGCGCAGCGCCGGGCTCAACAGCGGCGATCTGCTGCAACGGCGCGGATTGTATCCGGCGCCTCCCGGCGCGCCAGAGGACATTCCCGGCCTCGAGTTCGCCGGAGAGGTCGTGGCGTGCGGCCCCGGCGTACAGCGTTTCTCGGCGGGGGACCGGGTGATGGCGATCGTCGGAGGTGGCGCCCAGGCCGAACGCGTGGTGGTGCACGAGCGGTGCGCGCTCCCGGTGCCCGATGCGGTCTCCTTCGAGGAGGCCGGCGGCTTCCCCGAGGCGTTCACCACCGCGCATGATGCGCTGTTCACACAGTGTCGGCTTCACATGGGCGAGCGCGTGGCGATCCGCGGCGCCGCCGGCGGCGTCGGGACCGCCGCGGTGCAACTCGGCGTCGCCGCCGGTGCCGAAGTGGTCGCGGTCGTGCGAGACCGCGAGCGGCGTCATCCTGTGGGAGCACTGGGTGCGACCGCCATCGCGCCGGAGGACTTCGCGGCGCACGGCCCCTACGACGTGATCCTCGAGCTGATCGGCGGCCCGAACCTGGACGACGACGTCAAAGCGCTGCGTCCCCGAGGAAGGGTCGTGGTGATCGGCGTGGGAGCGGGCGCGAAAGGCCAGGTGAACCTGCTCGCGCTCATGGCGGTACGCGGGAGCATTCACGCGTCGACGCTGCGGGCGAGACCCCTGGAGGCAAAGGCGACCGCGGCGCGCGCGGTGGAGAACCAGGTGCTGCCGCTGCTCGATGCAGGGCGGATCCGTGTGCCAGTGCTGGCCAGCTACGCGATGGCAGACGCCGAAGCCGCGTACGCTCGTTTCGCCGCCGGTGGGAAGTTCGGCAAGATCGTTCTCACCTCGCGCGCCTGAGCGACCTACCCCACCTCGGTTCAATGCTGCACTGCCCGCTCGACTGCCAGACCGCCACCCCGCACCTGGGCCATTCGTCTACGCGGCGGATCCGTTCAGTGGAAGGCTGCGAAGGCCGCGACGATGACGCCGGCCAGGGCCAGCATCGTCGCGATCATCCAGACGGTCTGAGCGCGAGAAGCCTGGTGGATCTCGGTACGTAGTTCGGCGAGGCGTGTGTCCGCGTGGGCGAAGCCGGCCTGCATGTCGGCGCGTAGGCCGGCGACTTCGGTGCGGAGTTCGCCGCGGAGGTCTGCGACTTCGGTGCGGAGTTCGCCGCGGAGGTCTGCGACTTCGGCGCGGAGGCCTGCGACTTCGGTGCGGAGTTCGCCGCGGAGGTCTGCGATCTGTGAAATCAGTTCGGGCTTCGGGAACATCTCCATGATGATGTCGGCCTCGGACTCGCCGGTGATTTCAACGAGCCTAGTATGCACCTTCCGCCGGTCGGATTCGCTGACGAACATGATGAGCGCTCCTCGAGTGTCTGGGTGGTGGAGTTGGAGGAGGGCCTTGTGTGCGCGGCCGACGAACGCGTTGCGGCATCATCGCGCCAGGGTGTGACAATCAGATCCGTGGCCCCGGTGGCGAGGTCCGGACGGGTTCGATCTCGAGGTCGGAGTGGCGTAGTCGGTGGGTGTCGAGCCAATAACGCAGGGTCGGTCCCGGCCAATTGTTCACGACCTTGCCGTCCGCGTTCTTGTACCAACTGTGGCACCCGGCGCTGAAGACGGTCTTTGCCAGGTTGGCCTGGATTCTCCGGTCGTAGCGGCGGGCCGCGGCCGGACGCACGTCCACCGAGCGGTTCCCCTCGCCGAGTACCCGGAGTGCGGCCAGGATCCAGCGGTACTGCGCTTCGAGCATGAAGATGATCGAGTTGTGGTTCAGGTTGGTGTTGGGACCGTACAGGATGAACGAGTTCGGGTATCCCGGCACCGCGATGCCCTGGTACGCGTTCGCCCCGTCCGCCCAGTCGTCTCGCAGGTCGCGGCCGCGCTTCCCGGTGATCTGGACCGGTGCGAGAAAGTCGGTGGTGGAGAATCCGGTCGCCACGATGATGGTGTCCACGACGCGTCGATTGCCGTCCTCGGTGACCACCGCGTCGGGTTCGATGCGGGCGATCGGGTCGTCGACGACCTCGACATTGTCGCGTCCGAGTGCCTCGAGGTAGCCGTCGGTGATCAGGATGCGCTTGCAGCCCACCGGGTAATCAGGAAGCAGCTTCTCCCGGAGCTCGGGATCGGGCACATGCTTGGTGATGTAGGCCGTCGAGAGATCGCGGGCGATCTTGGAGACCTTCGAATCAAGGCGCAGAGCCCCCCACTTGGACTCGAATCCCGCGTAGACCCTTGCCCGGTAGAGCAGATCCCAGCCCGGAATCCGGCGGAACCGACCGATCTCGTTCCGGGTGAAGGTCGCGTCCGGTTTGGGGAGGAACCAGTTCGGGGCACGCTGGAACTGGTACAGACGCTTTGCCTTCTCGGCGACCGGCGGGACGAACTGCACCGCGCTGGCGCCGTTGCCGATCACGGCGATCTCGTCGCCGGTGAGGTCGTGATCGTGGTCCCAGCGGGCCGAATGGAAGACCGTTCCGGCGAACGAGTCGAGCCCGTCGACGACCGGCCACTTCGGTCGATTGAGCTGTCCCAGCGCCCAGATGACGACGTCGAAGCGGTGCGTGGCACCTCCGGTGGCGGTGAGGTCCCAACGGGCCCGCCGGTCATCCCAGGTCGCCTCGGCGATCTCGGTTCCGAAGCAGATGTGTTCTTCGATGTGGTGGTCGCGGGCACAGCCGCGCAGGTATTCGAGGATCTCGGGCTGTTTCGGAAACCGGCGGGACCAGTCGGCGCGCCGCTCGAAGGAATAGGAGTACAGGTGCGACGGCACGTCGCAGCCGGCGTCGGGATAGGTGTTGTCCCGCCAGACGCCACCGATCGAGTCGGCTTTCTCGAAGATCGTGAAGTCCTCGATGCCGTGCCTGCGGAGCTGGATGGCCATGCCGACTCCGCCGAAACCGGCGCCGACGATGCCGATCGACAGGCTCCGGGCCGGCGACCGGCGTGACCGTCGTCGCAAAAGCTTGGATACTGACAAATGTCCGACGCTCCCCGTAGGCGATCGAGTCCGAGGCTACCGGGGGAGCGCGCCGCCGCCGGAGCCGACAGGGCGGCCGGGTGGTGTCCGGCGATCGGGAATACTGGTCGCCATGCGGATCGGGATCACGGTCTTTCTCACCGATGGGGGCATCGACCCGGCGTCGCTGGCGGTCGCCGTGGAGGAGCGCGGGTTCGACGGGCTGTACCTGCCCGAACACACCCACCTGCCGGTGCGCGAGTCCGAGCCGCCCGGGCTCGTCGAGGGGGTTCGGCTCTCCGACTACCGCCGGGGGCTCGACCCGCTGGTCGCCCTGGCGATGGCCGCCACGGTGACCGAGCGGATCACCCTGGGAACCGGCGTGCTGCTGGTCGCCCAGCACGACCCGATCGCTCTGGCGAAACAGATCGCCACCGTCGATCATGTCTCGGGTGGGCGGTTCGTCCTCGGCCTCGGCTACGGCTGGAACCGCGCCGAAGCGGCCGACCACGGTGTCGAGTTCTCCACCCGACGCGAGCTGGCGGGGGAGAAGCTGGCATTGATGCAGGCACTCTGGTCCGAACCAGAGGCGTCGTTTTCCGGCCGTCTGGTCCGGATGGACGCCGCGTACGCGTGGCCCAAGACCGTCCAGCAGCCCCGGGTGCGAACCCTGATCGGCGGCGGCGCGGGGCCGAAGCTGTTCGACGCGATCGCCCGGGATGGGGACGGTTGGCTGCCGATCGGGGGCAGTGGGCTCGCCGACCAGATTCCGCGCTTGCAGGCGGGCTGGCGTGCGGCAGGCCGCTCCGGTTCACCGTCGGTGGTTCCCTTCGGCGTCGTTCCCAGCGAGGGCAAGCTAGCCCATTTCGCGGGCCTCGGCTGTGACGAGGTGGTGCTGCGCGTGCCGATGGGAGACGAGGCCTCGGTTCTGGCGGCGCTCGACGCCCATGCCCGGTTCGTCCACGGGTGACCGAAGCCCGCGGGGGGCTCGTCGTCCGGGCCGCTCGGGGCGGCACGTGGCCCGATGACGACCGCGCCGCCGCGCCGTGGGAACGATTACGTTGGCGGTCATGGCCGTCGGTGACAAGGAAACCTGGAACCGGTTGTCGCCCGGTGTGGTCGGTGACTGCGCGATGTACGAGAGCGGCCGACGGATCGGCGAGATCTCCACGATCGCCGAAGCGGGGGCCCGGGCACGCGAGACCTCCGGGTTCGTCTGGATCGGACTCCGTCAACCGACCGAGGCCGACATCGCCGACGTGGCCAGCGAGTTCCATCTGCCCTCGCTGGCCGTCGAGGACGCGGTCAAGGCGCATCAGCGACCCAAGTTGGAGTTGTACGACGACGTGGTGTTCGCGGTGATCAAGCCGGTCGGCTACATCGACCACATCGAGATCGTCGAGGTGAGCGAGATCGCCATCTTCATCGGTCGCGGCTTTCTGGTCACCGTCCGCCATGGGCCGACTGGCATCGTGTCGTCGGTTCGGTCCGAGTGGGATGCCGGTTCAGATTTCGCAGCACTCGGATCTTCGGGAGTCTTCTATCGGATCGCAGACCTGGTGGTCGACGAGTACGAGCAGACGATCGAGTCGATCAACGAGGACGTGGACGAGATCGAGGCGCAGGTCTTCGAGAACGACGACACCGATCACGTCGAGCGGATCTACAAGCTGAAGCGTGAGATCTCCCAGTTCCGGCGGGCGGCGACGCCCTTCGCGGCACCGCTTTCGCGGCTCGCCGCCGGCGAGGTTCGGGGGATCGACCCGGATTCGGCACCGTTCTTCCGCGATGTGCACGATCACGTCCAGCGTGCTGGGGAAGCGATCGAGAGCCATGATCGGCTTCTCATCGACGTGCTCCAGGCGGATCTGGCGAAGGTGGGGGTGCGCCAGAGCGAGATCGGTGTGCGTCAGAACGAGGACATGCGCAAGATCTCGGCGTGGGCCGCGATCGCCCTGGTGCCCACCGCGGTTGCGGGCATCTACGGTATGAACTTCCGCCACATGCCGGAGCTCTCCTGGCGGTCCGGGTCTTTCATCGTGCTGGGCGCAATCCTGTGCGTGTGTGTCC
>CAZEAV010000226.1:0-5288 GCA_964510215.1 uncultured Iamiaceae bacterium | reverse complement strand
GCGCGTTTGGGCACCAACACGTCCAGGGCCTCGTCGACCGAGCCGATCCCGGTGAGGCTGTTCGCACACACCAGGTTGTGATCGAGGCTCGACATCGGTAGGCCCCGCACGAACGTGTGGATCCAGATCGACACACGGGCCAACTCGACCGCGACCGTGTTGACGTCCAAGCCGTAGATGCAACGCCGGGCAACCTGGCGGCGGAGCAGCGATGACGGTTCGATCGCGGGCGAGTCCGGGCCGGTCGCGTCCCGGGCGGCTTCTTCCAGCCTGCGCAGCTCATCGGCGACGCCCGGAATCGGGTGATGCTCCAAGAAGGCCGCCATCTTGGATTCGATGTGGTCGATCGCCGCGGTCAGGAAGTGTCCCGAACCCATCGCCAGATCCGCGACCCGGAGGTCGAAGAACGCGGCTGCGGCGCCGGTCGTGTCGTGCGCGTCGAGTAGGGCGGCGACGCGATCGAGGTGCGCATCCAGTGACGGGTCGAGCGCCCGCTCGAGCAGGTGCTCCACCACGAACGACGGCGTGAAATAGCTGCCCGTGCCCTTGCGTTGCCCGCTGGTGTTGTGGAAGTAGACCGTGCCCGCCGGTGCGACCACTTCGTCGCCGGCCGCAGCGGGCAACCACGTGTCGTTCTTCCCCAACGTGAGGTCGACATCGGCGAGAGCGAGATTCGATTCGAGCAGGCCCTCGTAGAGCGTGCCGAACTCGCGGACACTGAGCGAACGAAAATCGACCGGCCCGGTCACGCCGGCGTCGTCCGTGTCGATCAGCAGCGCCCGCAGCGCCGGGCCGAGCACGTCGTTGCTGATGGCGATCGTCTCCAGCAGCGCGCCGGTCGGATGCAGCTCGGGGTCGGAGGAGAACAGGCCGCCGTTGTAGGCGGGCATCGCCCAGGCGTCGTCGCCGGTGTCGATCACCCGCCACATCTGCGCGAGGCCGTCCCACAGTGAGGTGGACGACGCGTCGAAAGGCAGGTCGGGATAGTCGGTGAACTCCGTGGCGAGGGTGTTGAGTGCGTGACGGTCGAAGATCGGATTCTCGCCGTAGGGGAGCAGCTTGCGGTCCTCGGCGTAGGCCTGGAACAGGATTCGGAAGAACGTGCGGAGGGTGAGCTGATAGGCCAGGTCCAACCCGGCACGGTCCAGCGTGTGCCCGGCGTCGCGCAGGGCTTCGGCGACCGCAACCGACAAGGTCGGGACGACGTCGTCGTACACCTTGGTGCGCAGCCGTTCGCCCAGGGCGACGGCATATTGGGCGCTCGCGGCGAGCAATTCGTCGACCGAACCGCCTGCTTGCAGCGCGGCGCCCGAGAACATGAGGGTCAGGAATCCCGCCGTGTCGTCGGTGAGCAGCGCCAGGTCGACCTCGAAATAGGTCTCGGCCTGACCCTTGCGGCCCACGCCCACGTGGGGGCGGGCCGGGTAGAGACGCACCTGGGAGCCACGGGTGACCACCAGCCAGGGGACGTTGTGCTTGGCGGCTGCGCTCAACCCGTAGGCCACAGGAGAGACCGTGAACCGTGCCGACCACGCGTCGAACGACTCGTCCTCCTCCAGCATCACCGCCACCGCGCGGGGCGGGGTGGCCGCCGTGGTCAACACGGTCGCACCGCCACTGGTCTCGAGGTGGTAGCCGAGCGCTTCGAGGAGGTTGTGGCGACGCAGCCCGAGCAGCTTCGACGACGCTTCGGTGGCCGCGCCCCAGTCGCTGCGCCGCCGGGCGCCGCGCTGGAGGTCGTTGGTCGCGAACAGGCCAGCGTTCGCGACCCCAGGCAATCCCGTGGTGCCGAGCGCGTCGTACAGGGCGGCGAGTCGGTGCCGGGCGAACAGGCCGCTCGCTTGGTCGAGGGCGGACTGCATCAGTCGAGTGGCGTGATCGACCGCGAGCGGCCCGACCACCTGCCCATCGGGCAGCGGACCGAACAGCCACACGTCGTCGTCTCCTCCGATGGCCGCGACGACGACCGGGCTCAGCCGTTTGGCAAGCCGAGCCGCGTGCAGCGACACCATCGCCTCACGGGTCGGTGTGCCACGGCGCGACCATTTCGCCTGGGCGACCTCGAGCCCGAGGTTCGCCGGGTCCGGGCCGATGGTCACCGTCGTACACGTCATCCCGGCAGGCATCTTCGTGGGCGCTTGCCAGGCGATCGTCTGCTTGCCGTGTACGTCCAAGGTCATGGAGACCGAGCCCCTCCGGGTCGAAAGACGACGCCATGGTAGGGCAGCGTAAGAATGTCACGTTCCACCTGGCCCAGCCCGGGTGTCACCGCCGCTTCCGGTGCAATCGGCCAATCCGCGGCGATCACCGACGGGCGGTCGGCACGAGCGTCGCGTCACGAGTAGGTGGCTGAGCGGCGACCGATGTCGACCGCGACAATGACGAGCAGGCAATTGCACGTCCCAAGTCCGGTCGCCGTCTCCCTCTGGGCCGAACTCCGCCGTACGTGGCGGCTCAGTCGAACCCGAAGTCGGCCGAGAGGTCGTCCAACGAGCGGCTCACCAGGCCGCCCCGCCGATGCCCAGCAGCCCCCTGTGCCAGGGTGTACGAGCACTCCAGTTCCTCGAGCCGGGACTTCGGATCCTCCGGCAGACCTACGCTCACCACGCCTGTAGACAGGTTGACGGGCTACCAGTCTGAGACAGAGCGGAGTCCGCAGGCAGACCGCGTCAGGTGAACGAGTACTCGATCGGTAGGTGCTTGACGCCGGACACGAAGTGGGACTGCGCGTACTCAGGCGTTCCGGCGAGCTCGACGTGGTCGAGCTGTCGGCTGAGTTTCTCGAGCATCGTGCGGACCTCGCGTTTCGCGAACTGAATGCCCAGACAGAAGTGCGCGCCGACTCCGAAGGTCAGAATCCGGTCGGCGTCGCCACGCTCGATGCGGAACTCCTCGGGACGGTCGAACACCTCCGGGTCGCGATTGGCCGCGGGGTAGGAGAGCAGTGCCCGGCCCCCTGCCGGGATGTCGACGCCGCCGACGCTGGTATCGCACTGGGCGTAGCGCATGAAGTGGCGCACGGGCGAGGTCCAACGGAAGATTTCCTCAGCGGTGTTGTTGACCAGACCGGGGTCGGCCCGCAGCCTGGCGAACTGCTCGGGGTGGGCGAGCAGGGCCTCCATGCCTCCGGCGAGCGCATAGGAGGTGGTGTCGTGCCCGGCGGTGGCGATGATGATGTAGTACCAGAGGCGGTGCTCGTCGTCCATGAGCTGACCGTTCACTTCGCCGTTCGCGATCACGCTGGCGATGTCGTCCACGGGGCACGCCCGTCGGTCGGTCGTGATCTCGTTGAAGTACTGGATGAAGCGCATCACCGACTCGAGCACCCGCGCGGACGGGTCCGCGGCATCGCCCAGATACTCGGGGTCGGCCGCTCCGAAGATGCCCTGGGTCAGCTCCAGCATCAACGGCTCGTCGGACTCGGGCACACCGTAGATGTCCATGATGACCCGCAAGGTGAAAGGCTGGGCGATGTCCCGGGCGAAATCGCAACGTCCGCCCAGGTCGCGCATCCGCTCGATGAATGAGTCGGCGAGTTCGTCGATGCGTGGTTGCCGCTTGGCCACGACCTTGGGCTTGAACCAGTCATTGGTCACCGCACGGTGGTCGCGGTGGTCGTCCTCGTCGATGTGCACCAGGGTCTTGGGCAGCGGCAGTCCGGAGGCTTCCATCTGTTCGTAGTTCTCGTCGGGCCCGAGCACGGACCGCGGCGTGTTGTGCCAACAGTGGTGGTCGCGCGAGACCGCGAACACGTCCGCGTGCCGGGTCAGGATCCACATCGGGGCGAAACCCTCGGGCTCGGCGTGGAGTACCGGGGTCGTGCGTCGGATCTCGTCGACGGCGGTGTGCCAGGCCTCCATGTCTGCCCACAGGGGCGGGGCGATGAACCACGCCCATGGAGGGATCTCGGCGTCTGGAGCGCCGGTGACGAACGTGTCGGACATGATCGCATTCCCCGTTTCAGCCGAACCGGAAACCCGGTGCGGACACCGGGCCCGGGAAGTCGACCCGATGGTAGGTCATCGTGCCGCGGCAGTTCTCCGCCACGGTCGCGCCGGCCGGCGGTGGTCGCCGGAGCTCAGTCCTCGGCGGCGTGCACGAGTGCGGCGACGATGGCGAACCCCTCGTCCACCAGGGCCCCCAGATCGGCGGAGGCCCCGCCTTCGAGCCATCGCCGGACCGTCGCGGCCACGATGCCGACGACCATGCCGGTGAGCACGGTCGGTCGGGGATCGTCCTCGACACGCACGCCCATGAGATCTGCCACGGCGGCCTCGAACGCCGCCCACGAATTGGCGAATTCATCCGCGCCGTGATCCAGCCCGGCCTCGGTCATGATGCGGTGCTGCAGGAGAATGCGGTCGCGATCGTCGGCGAAGGTGGCCAACGTCGTGCACAGCGCGCGGTGGATGATGGCGAGCACCGGTTCGTCGGGTGCTCCCGAGCGCAATTCGTCCCGGAACAGCTCGAGGTACTCGTCTTTCGCCGGCTGCAGGACCGCGGCCTTGTCCGGGAAGTAGCGGAAGAACGTGCGTGGAGCGACATCGGCCCGCTCGGTGATGTCCTCGACCGTGGTGGCCGCGAACCCGCGCTCGGCGAAAAGAGCGAGCGCAGACTCCAGCAGTGCCTCCCGGGTGGCGGACTTCTTGCGTTCCCGGCGGGTGGGCGCGTCGGACGACATGGGGCCAGTATGGACGGCGCCGATGGTTTTGTCACGAGTGACAGATGGCACGATTGACAAATGGCAGGAATGCCAGTTCAATGATCCGGTCCCACCTTCTCTGCTGGAGCCTGCGATGGCAACCCTCTTGTACCGTATCGGCCGATTCTCGGTCCGCCGCCGTCGCATCGTGTTGGCGGCGTGGCTGGTTGTGCTCGTCGCGGTGGGGGCGAGTGCGGGGGCGTTCTCCAAACCCACGAGCGACAGCTTCTCGATCCCGGGCACCGAATCCCAACGCGCCGCGGATCTGCTCAAGACGCGGTTCCCGAACCGGCCCGACGGGGCGAAAACCAACGTGGTGTTCGCGGCGCCGAAAGGAAAATCGCTGAGAACACCCGCGGCGAAAGCGCAGGTGGAGGGCAGTGTCGCCAATCTGAAACGCATCGCGCAGGTCGCTTCGGTCACCGACCCCTACACCTCGCTGGCGGTTTCCAAGGACGGCAGGGTCGCCTATGCCACCGTGACCTATGACGTATCGGCCCTCGAAGTGACCGACGCGTCACTGCACGGTCTGGAGCACGCCGTGCAGCCGGCCCGCGCCGGCGGTCTGGAAGCCGAATTCGGCGGT
>CAZEAV010000225.1:0-5326 GCA_964510215.1 uncultured Iamiaceae bacterium | reverse complement strand
TGCCGGTGCCTGGGCGAAGCGCGCGAGGGCGGTACGGGTTTCCACGAACCGGCGGCGCCGGAGCGGGGTCAACTCGCCCACTGGCACGCCGACCACCTCTTTGCACGCCTGACCGGCTCAGGGGAGGGAAAACCGTGCAATGACGCGATCTGAGCCCGCGGAGTCAGGGCGCGACGACTCAGCGACCGGTGAAGACCGGATCGCGCTTTTCCAGGAAAGCCGACATGGCCTCCACGGTGTCCCTGGTGGCGAAGTTGACCGACTGCGCAACGCCCTCGGCGGCCAATGCGTCGGGGAACGACGACTGCGCGCCCCGGCGAACCAGCCGCTTGATGGATGTCAGTGCGATCGGGGGCAGTGCGGCCAGGCGCCCGGTCCAACGCGCGACAGTGGCGTCGAGGTCGTCCACGGACGTGACCTCGTTCACCAGCCCGATCCGCACCGCTTCTTCCGCGTCGATGATGTCCGCCAGCAGGCACAACTCCATGGCCTTGTGCAGACCGACGAGACGCGGCAACAACCACGAGCCACCGAAATCGACCGACAGACCCCGCTTGGCGAAGATCTCGCAGAAGCGCGAGCGATCACTCGCGACCACCAGATCACAGCCCAGCGCCAGGTTGGCACCGGCACCCGCGGCCACCCCGTCGACCCGGGCGATCGTGGGCTGGGGCAGATCTCCCAGCGCGAGCGCCGCCTGGTTCACCAGTTCCATCCGCCGGGTCCAGTGCATGGCGATGTGTCCGGCGCCATCTGCTGAAAGATCGGCGCCCGAGCAGAACTCGCTCCCTGCACCGGTGATGACGATGACCCGAACCGATTCATCGGCGGCCAGCGAGCGACACGTGCGCTCCAATTCGCCCCACATCGCATCGGTGATCGCGTTCTTGTGCGCGGGATTGTCCAGTGTCAGCGTCGCCACCTGGTCGGTCCGGTTCGTCAGCACGCTCATGTCGGCCAACCGTAGCGCCCTGGTGCGGATGCGCCGGATCGCGCCACGCCGGAGTCGCTCAGAACGCGTCCTCGACGATCTCGACGTGGCCGTCCATCACCGCGGCCACGTCGAAGCGGATGCTCGGAGCCCGTTGGGCGTGCTCGTCCAACCACCTCATCGCCAGGTGACGGATACGCCGTTGTTTGGCCGCGGTCGCCGCGGCCGCCGGTGACCCGTACGCGGTGGAGCTGCGGGTCTTGACCTCACAGAAGACCAGGCACTCTTCGCCTTGGAGCACCAGGTCCAGCTCCCCTTCCCGGCACCGCCAGTTCCGGTCGACCACCTCGTACCCGACACGCCGATATGCCCGTGCGGCCGCGGCCTCGCCGTCCACGCCGAGCGCACGGCGGCGGCGCACCGAGGTGTCAGGGACCTTCCTCGATCGTTCCACGACGAGGGAGTACCCCCATCGGCACGATCGCAAACCACCGGCCGGGCCGGCTCGGTTCAGTTGACGCGCTTTTCCTTGACCTTCGCGGCTTTTCCGATGCGATCACGCAGGTAGTACAGCTTGGCGCGTCGCACATCGCCCCGGCTGACCACCTCGATGGTGTCGATGACCGGGGTGTGGACGGGGAAGGTGCGTTCCACCCCGACGCCGTAGCTGAGCTTGCGGACGGTGAAGGTCTCACGGATCCCGTCGCCCTGACGGCGGATCACCACACCCTGGAAGACCTGGATCCGGTGCTTGTCGCCTTCCACGACGCGCACGTGCACCTTGAGCGTGTCCCCGGGCGAGAACTCGGGAATGTCGTCGCGCAGGTTGTCCTGGTCGATCAGGTCCGTGGGGTTCATGGTGCGTTGCACTCTAGAGGTCTTCCCGGGTTGCTCCCAAAAGGTCGATCTCGTCATCGGTGAGTCCGCCACGGGCATCGATGAGGTCCGGACGCCGGTCGATCGTGCGTCGCAACGCCTGGGCGCGCCGCCAGGTCGCGATCCGTGCGTGGTCGCCCGAACGCAGCACCTCGGGCACCGCGATCCCACGGAACGTCGCCGGCCTCGTGTACTGGGGGTATTCGAGCAACCCACCCCGGAAAGACTCCTCGGTAGCGGATCCCTGATTGCCCATCACGCCCTCCACGAGCCTGCCCGTGGCTTCCAGGATCACCAGCGCGCCGACCTCGCCACCGGCGACGACCACGTCCCCGATCGACACCTCGCCGTCGACCAGGTGCGTCCTGATCCGCTCGTCGACACCCTCGTAACGTCCGCACAACAACGAGAACCCACCGGATGCGGCCAGTTCGTCGGCCATGGCCTGATCGAAGCACCGACCGCCCGGGCTCAACAGCAGCAACGGCCGCGGCGGCCCGACGGATTCGACCACCTCGAAGACCGGCGCGGCCATGAGCACCATGCCGGCCCCCCCGCCATAGGGCGTGTCGTCCACACTTCGGTGCGGGTCGTGCGCCCCGTCCCGCAGGTCGTGGGCACGCACGTCGAGGTGTCCGGACCTCCGGGCGCGCCCCAACAGCGCCTGGGAGGCGAAATCATCGATCATCTGCGGAAAGATCGTGAACACGTCCACCCGCAGTACGCCGCTCATCCGAACAACCCTTCCGGGGCATCGACGACCACCCGGTCATCGACCGACTCGATGAACACCGAGGGCACCAGCGTCCCGTCCTCGAGGACCAGAAGGTCGTGCGCCGGATTGGCCTGCACGGCCTCGACACGTCCCCGGATCACACCGGAGGAGTCCACGACCTCCAATCCGATGACCTGGTGAACCCACAGACCCCCGGCGTCCGGGTCCGCCTCGGCGCGCAAGACCGTACCGGACAAGGCCTCGGCACCGGTGCGGTCGGTGACCCCGGCGAAGGACACGAGCCATTTCCGCCCGTGGGGCCGAACCGCAGCGATCGTCAGGGGCCCCCGGTCGGTGGTCAACGCCGCACCGACGGCGAGCCGCTCGGGGCGGTCCGAGACGAGATCGACGGTCACCTCGCCGCGCACGCCGTGCGGGCGAGCAACCCGGGCGACCTCGAGCAAGGTCAGTCGACGAACTCCACGTCGACCTGGCGCTCCTGGCGCGCCGCGGCGGCGCGCACCACGGTACGGATCGCATCCGCGGTGTGCCCTCGACGGCCGATGACCCGACCCATGTCACCGTCGGCGACGCGGACGTCGTAGCGATCCGGGTCGCCGGGTTCCAGGTCGACCTCGACGGCCTCGGGTGCGTCGACGATGGACCGGACCAGGTACTCCAGCACCGCGCCGGTGGTGTCGCCGTCGCTCATGATGCGGACGGCATGGTCGTGGAGCCGGCGCTGAAGGCCTCCCAGACGCCGCTGGCGTCGAGGATCTTGCGGACCGCCTCGGTGGGTTGTGCCCCGTTGTGGAGCCAGGAAAGCGCCTTGTCCCCGTCGACCAGGATGCCCGATGGTTCCAGCCGTGGCTGATAGGTGCCGATGATCTCGATCGGGCGACCGTTGCGCGGCGCGCGCGAATCCATGGCGACGATGCGGTAGGTCGGTTGCTTCTTCTTCCCCATGCGCATCAGGCGGAGCTTCACGGCCACGACGGACTTCCTTGTTCTCGAATCAGATCGGTCGGACAGTCTGTTCCCAAAGGGAGCTTCAGTTCAAACCGGGCAGCTTCAACTCGGGGCGCGCACCCGTCGATTTCCGAGCCGGAACAGTGCCTGCCGGGGTGATGCGACCCGGACCCTTGGACTTGCGGCCCTTCTTCTTCTTGCGCTTGCCGCCCGCCCCGACGCCGAGCCGCTTCATCATCCGCTGGACCTCGGAGAACTGGCGGAGAAGCTGGTTCACCTCGGCGGTCGTGGCCCCGGATCCGTTCGCGATCCGCAGGCGTCGCGATCCGTCGATGATGTCGGGTTCACGACGTTCGCCCGGGGTCATCGATCGGATGATCGCCTCCAGACGGGCCACCTCGGAATCCTCGATCTTGGTGTTCCGCAGTTCCTTTGGCAGCCCCGGCAGCATGCCCATGAGTCCGCCGATGGGCCCCATCTTCTTGACCTGCTGCATCTGGTCGAGGAAGTCGTCCAGGGTGAAGGTCCCCTCCATTAGACGGGCCGCGGCCGCCTCGGCCTCGGCCTCGTCGAAGGCCTCCTTGGCCTTCTCGATGAGGGTGAGGACATCTCCCTGACCCAGGATCCGCCCGGCCAGGCGATCGGGATGGAATCGGTCGAAATCCGACAGCTTCTCGCCGGTCGAGGCGAACGCGATCGGCTTGCCCACGACCTCCTTGACCGAGAGCGCGGCACCGCCGCGGGCGTCGCCGTCCAACTTGGTGAGGATGACCGCGTCCAGCGACAGCGCGGCATCGAAGTTCTCCGCCGTGGTGACCGCGTCCTGACCGGTCATCGCGTCGACGACCAGGAACGTGAGGTGCGGTTCGGTCGCCGTCTCGATCCGGCGCACCTGCTCCATCAGTTCCGCGTCGATCGACAACCGACCCGCGGTGTCCACGATCACGACGTCGCGGCCTGTTCGGCGGGCCTCGTCCAACGATCCGGCTGCCACGGCCACGGGGTCACCGGTGCCCGAAGCCACGACCTCGTCCGCCGCGGAGTACACCGGCACGTCCAGAGTGCCCCCGAGGGACTTGAGCTGCTCCACGGCGGCGGGACGCTGCAGGTCCGCTCCGACCAGGAGCGGGTTCCGGCCCTGGGACTTGAACCAGCGGGCGAGCTTGGCCGAGGTCGTCGTCTTACCCGAGCCCTGCAGGCCGGCCATGAGGATGACGGTCGGCGGATGCGAGGAGTAGGTGATCCGCAGGGCCTCGCCGCCCAGGATGGCGATGAGTTCGGTGTGGACGATGTCGATGACCTGTTGGGCCGGGTTCAGCGCCTCGTGGAGCTCCGCCCCCAGGCAACGCTCGCGGATGCGCTCCAGCAGGTTGCGGACGACGACGAAGTTGACGTCCGCCTCCAGCAGGGCGAGGCGGATCTCGCGCAGCACTTCGTCGACATCGCCTTCGGAAAGGCGCCCGTGACCGCGGAGCCGCTTGAAAATTCCTTCGAAATGGTCCGAGAGGGCGTCGAACATCAGATCAGATCTCCTCGGTCGGGGACTCACCGGCGTCCGGGACCCGAATCCGGTTGTCCACGTCGTTCACCCCGACCACGGACGCTGCCGCGGCTTCCAGGTCCACGCGTGCCGCCTCGTCCGGCGCGGTGCCGGCCAGAATGATCCGCCATCCGATCTCTCCTTCGCCGGGCACGGCCACCACTTCGGGTGGGGGCAGATGCCAGGTCCGGGGCGATGACGCGAGATGCTCCCGCACCCGCTCTTCGACCGTCGGTTCCGAGCCCGAGCGACGCTTCGCGATGGCCACCGCAACGCGACGACGCAGTTCCCGACC
>CAZEAV010000224.1:0-5336 GCA_964510215.1 uncultured Iamiaceae bacterium | reverse complement strand
GCATGGACCAGCGCGACCGACGCCACCTGGTAGAGATCGTCGAACGCCACACCGCGGCTCCCGTAGCGCGATGCCAGGCGTCTGGCCAGAGGGAGATGCCGCCGCACGAGCCGATCACGCAGGCCCCGGTCGCCACTGCGGCGGAAATCGGAGAAGCGGGCACGCCGTTCCCGATGGTGGTGGGTCGTCGCGAGCTGGACTTGCATGTCATCCCTCCCTGATCAGGGTGTACGGCCGAGATGTCCGGCCAGGTGCGTCATTCATGGTGGTCATGAGAAAAGGTCATTCGAGCGGGTCGGCGGTTGTGGTCGGCGGGGCTTGCCTCTGAAAGGTCATGGTCACGGTCGAATTCCCCGGAGTCGCGACATCGATGGCGAAATCGTCCGTGGTCGCTCCCAGGATGTTCCCGGATTCCGGATCCACCGGCGAGAACGCCGCCTTGTCGCTCAGGTGGACCTCGACGCGCAGCACGTCGCCTCGCATCGAGAAGCACGCGTCCAACCGACCGTCCGATGGCACGCGGTCTCCAGGCGATATCGCGGGTGCCTCGGGGCCCTCCGGCGGGCTGCCCGTGAGGAGTCTCACCGCCTCCCCGATGGCGATCCGCACGTCCTCGACCTCGTCATAGCTGAACTCGTGCTGCGCCGCGAGCGTCGCGGCGGCCGAGCGGATCAAGGCCGGATACCCCGACCCGGAAGGCACCGAGAGATCGATCGTGTCATTGGTCATGTCAGAATGGAACGATACACGAATACACAGAATCCATCAAGATTGCAACCATATTCCTTTCGGACAGTATTTGACCACTCCGGACCGAAAGAATCAAGGGGTTCTTGTGGCATCGGTCACCGCCACGGCAAACCCCGCCGCAGCCCCGTCTCCGGCCCGGGCTCCGGCCACGCTCCGGCCGGCCGGAGCCCGGATCACTCCCGGGGGGTCGGGGGCACCACCAGGTCGCCGACGTCACCGAACGCGCCGCTGATGCCATGCCACAACAGTCGCGTCAGATCGTCCACCAACTCCGAGCGCGGCATCGAGGGCCGTCCCACCCAGTCGTCCCCGGCCAGGTGCACCATCCCGACGATGCCATAGGACCACGGACGCGCCGGGGCGGTGTCCACTCCGGCGGCCCGGAATCCTTCGGACAACGTCCGGGCGATCACGGCAGCCAACTGATCGACCAAGGTCGACAACGACGCGCCCCGCGGTGGCATCCGATGGGTCAGGAACCGGTACAGCGACGGGTCGGCCTCGATCGTGGCGATGAAGGTGTCGATGGAGGAACGCAGCAGCTCGACCGGGTCACCGCCGACACCGAGAATCGCGCCCAGGCGATCCGCCAGCTCCCCGACGAAGCGCTCGGCCAGCGCTTCGACCAGACCCTCACGGTCGCCGAAGTGCCGATACAGGATGGGCTTGGACACACCGGCCGCATGGGCGATCGCTTCCATCGAGGCCGAAGGACCCTCGTCACTGATCACGGCGATCGCCGCATCCAGGTAGCTCTCCCGGCGCGCCGCACGCTCCCGGGCCCGATCGAGTGGTGCCCGCGTCCGCCGGCCCACGCCCCGGTCACGCCCACCGGTGGCGGTACGTGGGGACTTCGCGGATCGCGCGCCGCTCCGGTCGTCGCCCGGGGGCCTCATGGCAACCTATCGGCACCGTCGGGACCGGACTCCAGCCGATCGCTCGGGACCCGGTCGCCCGCGCGACCGGCGTGTCGGAGCGCCCAGGCGTAGAGGGCGATCCCTGACGCGACGCCCGCGTTCAGCGAACGGGTCGAGCCGTACATCGAGATCGAACAGACCTCGGACGCCGCCTCGCGCACCGCGTCGGAAAGACCCGGCCCTTCCTGGCCGAACACCAGCGCGCACCGTTCGGGGAGCGCAAAGTGCTCCAGGGGTACCGCTCCGGCCAGGTTGTCGATGCCGATCACCACCAGCCCGACTTCGTCGGCCCAGTCGACGAAGTCGGCCACGTCGGGGTGATGGTGGACGTGCAGGTACCGGTCGGTGACCATTGCACCCCGACGATTCCAACGCCGGTTCCCGATGATGTGCACCCCGGACGCGTTGAACGCGTTCGCGTTGCGTACGACGGTCCCGATGTTGAAGTCGCTCTTCCAGTTCTCGATCGCGACATGGAACGGATGTCGGCGGCGGTCCAGGTCGGCCACGATCGCCTCGACCGAGAAGTACCGGTACGCGTCCACCACGTTCCGGCGGTCGCCGTGGGCCAACAGGTCGGGATCCAGGCGCCGGTCATCGGGCCAGGGCTCGGGATGGGGGCCCACGCCGACCTCGGCGTCCATCACGCGCCGCCCACATCGAAGGGCCCTCGACCCATCTGGTCACGGACGGTCACCACCGGCGGGTTCACCAGCGAGCGGCGGTGCCAGTTCGCCCCGTCGACCACCAGGGTGTGGCCGGAGATGAAGCGGGCATCGGGAGAGGCGAGGAACGTCGCGGCCCAGCCCAGTTCGCGACGCTCGCCGGTGCGCAGCGCCGGTTGGCGATCGTTCATTTCCGGTGACCGTTCCAGGTTCCGGGCGATGTCCGCGGTCATGTCGGGATGGGGGAACAGACCCGGCACGAGGGCATTCACGGCGATGCCATAGGGACCCCATTCCACCGCCAGGGACTCGGTCAGATTCTTCACGCCGGCCTTGGCCGCCGCGGAGTGGGCAAAACCCGGCCCCCCGGTCCAGGAATAGGACGCCCCGACGTTGATGATCGAGCCCGGCGCGCCGGCGGCGAGGTGGCGCCGGGCGAACTCCCGGCTGCACAGGAACGTGCCTGAAAGCGTGATGTCCACCACGCTGCGCCACGCGTTCGGGCTCATGTCCTCGGCCGGAACGGGGAAGTTCGCGGCGGCATTGTTCACGAGCACCCCGGGAAGCCCGAACGCGTCCTGCGCCGCGTCGAACGCCGCGTGCACCGCGTCGGCTTCGCGGACGTCACAGACCACGGTGATGCCTCGTGCCCCGACCTCGTCGAACATCGCTCGCGCCGCGGTCAGGTGGTCCTCGGATCGGCTCGCCACCACGAGGTCGGCACCGAGGCGGCCGAACTCGGCGGCGATCGCCTTGCCCAGGCCGGTCCCACCGCCGGTGACGAACACGGCGACCCCGGCGAAGGTCCCCGGCGACAGTGCGCTCGTGCCGAGAGGTGGCGGCGCGGGCAGCCCGACGAGGTCGCCCGGTGAAGGTTCGTCGGCGTGTGTCGGCACCGATCAACTCCCCGTGTAGTTCCCCGGGCGGCCCTCGGCGCGGGCGGCTCGGAACTCGGCGAAGTCGTCGCTGCGGTTGAGGAACGTCTGATAGATCATCTCGTCCTCCATCGATGCCCGAACCGCAGGGCGCAACTGATGGGCCAGGACCTTGCGGGCGAGCTTCACCGTCACGGCCGGGGTCGCGGCGATCTGGGAGGCCATGGCCCGCACGGTCGAGTCCAACTCGTCCTCGGGCACCACCCGCGACACCACGCCGTGGGCGAGTGCTTCATCCGCGTCCATGATCCGGCCGGTCAACACCAGATCCGAGGTGACCCCGTGGCCTCACATCTGCGCGAGGACCGCCACTCCCCCGGTGTCGGGGATGACGCCGGGACCCAGTTCGGGGAGGCGGAACCTGGCCCCTTGGGCCGCCACGCGGATGTCGGCCAGCAGGGCGCGCTGGAACGAACCGCCCATCGTCCAGCCCTTGCAGGCGACGATCACCGGGGCATCCAGGTCCCAGAGCTGTTGGATGCCGCGGTGTCCCCGACGCATCAGCTCGTGATGGGACGAGTCCACCTGCACGGTCCCGATTGCCGAGGTGTCCCGCCCCGAGGAGAAGGAACGTCCTTGTCCCCGCCAGATCACCGCGCGCACCTCGGGTCGGTCGCGCAGACGGCCGAGGATCGCGAACAGCTCCGCGTCCATGGCGTCGTCGAACGCGTTGTGCTTGGCATCGTTGTCGTTGGTGATCGTGGCGACGGCGCCGTCGATGTCGCAGTGGATCCGGTCGGTCATGATGTCGCAGCACCCCCTTCGTGGACGCCCGGCCTGCGTTCCGGGCGGCGGGACCGGGTTGCATCGTGGTTCATTCTGCCCCGTGTTACCATCCGTAACCTCGCCTGCGCTCGCAGCTCGATTGCATCGACCATGGAGGATGCACGGTACACATGTCGGCTTTTCTTTCGGATGAATGGGTGGAATCGGCCAAGAAGGTGCAGGCCGAGTCCACAGACCTCGGGGAGCCGACGGTCTCGGTCCGCATGAACCTGGAGGTCATCGATGTTCCCGCCGAGATCGCCGCGGGCACCGTCGCGGCACACCTGGACACCAGCGGAGGCAATCTGGATCTCGACGTCGGACACCTGGACGACCCCGAGATCGCCGTGAAGATCGACTACCAGGTCGCGAAGGCCATTCTCGTGGACGGGAACTCCCAGGCCGGGATCAACGCGTTCATGGCGGGCAAGGTCAAACTGCTCTCGGGCGATCTCGCCAAGTTGATGGCCGTGTCCCAGGGCATCGAAGGCATCGTGTCCGCCGACGTCGCCCGTCGGCTCGAGGAGATCACCGACTGATCCGATCGGGCGTCCGCGGCAGCCGACGCTACTGGTCCGCCTCGGCGAGCATCTCGACCGAGCGGTGGTAGAGCGCGGCGACCTGGGTCCGCACCTGGGACCGTTCGGTCACCGCCTCGGCAAAAGTGACCTCCACGTCCCGCTGCCCCTCCGGGACCGTCGCCGCGAAGCGTGCGCCTGTGGTGGTCATGCCGACGAATCGGGCAGCGATTGTGTCCGGACACCCGCCGAGCCCCCGACAGATGACCACGTTGTCGTCGGCATGGTCGGTGTTCATGTGGCGCGCGACCGCTTCGATCACGTCGTCGGTCAACCACTCCGCGCCCGTCACCGTGCCTCTCCGAGCTGTTCGAAGATCTCGGTGTTGAGCCGGTACGCGTCGAGCACCTCGGCCACGAACCGCTCCTGTTCACCACGATCCCACGGCGCCTCGTCCAGCCGTCGCCGATACGCGTCCTTCCAGGCGCCCGGGTCCTCCACGCGGGGGAAATCGTAGAACGCCGTGCCGGACGAAGCGTCGAGCCCGAACACCGCCTCGATACGGGCACCGACATGGAACCCCCCGGACAGGTCACCCAGATAGCGCACGTACTGATGAGCGACCCAGCCGGCCGGCCAGTCGTTGCCGACCCGGCGGATCCGATCGCAGTACTCCAGGGTGGCGGGCATCGGCATCGCTTCGGGCCGGTCGCGCCAGTCCTCACCCAGCACCGCGACGATGTCCCGCTCGAGCGCCGGGAGCCGGACGACGTCGTCCTGGACGAA
>CAZEAV010000223.1:0-5343 GCA_964510215.1 uncultured Iamiaceae bacterium | reverse complement strand
CGTCGACGAAGCGGAGCCGCACCACGTCACGCTCCTGCTCGTCGAGCGAGCGCATCGCCGGCTTGAGATCCATCCGGATCTCGACACTCGTGTATCCGCGCTCCTCGACCCGCAGCGCGGGCCCCAGCGTTCCCGGAGCGTTCCAGGCCCGCGCCAGGTCGAGTTCGGCTTCGAACAACTCGATCGCTTCACCCTGCTCGCCGAGCCTCATCAGCGCACGGGCCTTCTGGGAACGCCACGGCGCCCAGGCCGGATTCACGATCCGGTTGCTGTGGGCCGCGAACGAATCGGCCGCGTCGACCGCCTGGCGGTTCCGGTCCTCGGCCAGCAGCACCTCGATCTGGATACGCCGCCACAACGCCTCCGAATCGGCGCCGGACGCGGGCACCCCGGCGCTGTCGATGGCCTCCCGGGCACCGGCCAGATCGCCACGCTCGAGCAGCGCCCACGCCAGGAATGCCGCCGCGTAGGGAGTACCGGCATTCCAGGTCGATCCGTGAAGGACGTTCACCTCGGACACGGTGCGGCGGAGACAATCCTCGGCCTCGGCCAGATCCCCACGCGCGAGCCAGTTCCACCCTTGGCACTGGTGAGCCCCTGAGATCGCGAACAGCGAACCGTTCCTGCGGGTCTCGTCCAGGATCCTCTCGCACACGGCGACCGCCTCGTCGGCGTCGGCGAGGATCAACGCCGAGGTGGCGACCAGGGACATGACCGCGGGGTCCGCCCGGATCAACGCCCCGCCCGCCACCGCGGCCCGGGCCAGCTCCAGCGTCTCCGCGGCGCTGCCACCGTCGAGCGCCCGGTCCCACGCGGTGACCGCAATTAGTGCCCGTGACCCCGGCCCGGTGTTCTCCAAGGAGTCCGACAGCGCCGCGGACGTGTCCGACGATGTCGGGGGCGCACCGAAATGCTTGGCGTAGCGTTGAAGTGCGTCCATCATGTGCCGCTGGTCCACCGACTCGGTCGGCAATTCCGCCCGGGTTTCGCGGGCGATCTCGGCGGCTTCGACTGCCGGACGGGTGAACAACGCGAGACGCACCAAGAGCTCCGCGGCCGCGATTCGGGCGGACGGGTCGGTCAACTCGACGCGGGCCGCGGCGAGGTGCACGGTCGCGGAGCCGGCATCGACGAGGGCCTCGGCGGTCCCCAGGTCGAACAGTACCCCGGCGCGCTGGCGGGGCGTCGGAGGCTCCCGCATCGCTCGACGCAGATACGCGACCGCGTTGTCCGGTGCGCCTGTGGCCAACGCGCTCCGGGCAGCTTGTTGCAACATCTCCACCACCCAGGCCTGGGCGGTGGGCTGCACCGCCAACAACTGTGTCGCCACGCGGGCGGCGGGCGCGCCGGCGCCGTGCAGCGCGTTCGCCGCATGGTTGTGGCGCAGGCCCCGTTGCCGCGGGGTCAGGTCACGGTAGACGGCCTCGCGCACGACCGGGTGGACGAAACCGAGCAGGGGGCGCGAATCCAGCAACTCCGCGCGGACCAAACTGTCGACCGCGGCGGCGAACGAGGTCTCGTCCTGCCCGGTGATCGTCGCGACCGTCTTCAGATCCGCGCCATCGCCGAGAATCGCCACGCTGCGCGCAACCTCGACCGCGTCCGGCGACAACCGCGCCAGGCGTGACAGCACCGCCCGCGACATCGTCCGGGGTCCGACGGTGGCGATGTCGTCGATGTGCGCGGCGTCCGGCGGCACGCTCGCCGCTCCCAGCGACCGCAACAGTTCCCCCACCAACAACGGATTCCCTCCGGTGGCGTGGTGACAGGCCGCCGCGAACGCCTCGTCCGGCTCGGCGTCCAGGGCCGCGACCGCCAGGCGGGCGACCGCGTCCTGCCCGAGTGGACCGGGCCGAATCGCCGTGGTCGCCCCGTCTCCGGTGATCGCGGAGAGCAGTGGGTCGTCGGTGCCGGTCGCAGCAGACCCGGACCGCAGGCCGACCAGGAGCGACGCCGCCAATCCGTCGAGGCGCGGCACGAGGTACGCCAGGAATCGGAGCGACGCCGGGTCGCACCACTGCAGGTCGTCCACGACGACCAGCACGGGGTGGTCCGACGCGAGGTTGACCGTCAACCAGTACAGCCCGTGCAGCACCGAGAACGAGATGTCGGCTCCCTTGCCGAGAACCGCGCCGTCGGCCACGATCCCGGCGAACACGGTCTTCGCGGCGGCCGCCGGACCTTCCAGCAGGTGGGCCTGGGCACCACCGGTCTGCACCAGGGCCTCGAAAAGCTGGCGCACCACGCCGAAGGGATATCCCCGCTCCAGCTCGCCGCTCCGTGCCGAGACCACCGTGAACCCCTGGGCTCGGCCGAGCGATCGACCTTCGGCGAGCAACCGACTCTTGCCGATACCCGCGGGCCCGGTGACAACCACGAGCGATCCCGCGCCCGTCGCGGTGGCGGTGAGTGTCCGCTGGAGCGTCTCCAGCTCGGCGTCCCGGTCGAGCAAATCCTCCCGGGCCGGCGCCATGGAAGGACCCCTCGCTTGCTCATCGCCCATTGGTGTCATAGTAGGAGCCGGACCAGTCACCCGTCCGGCCGACCGGCACATTGGGGATCGCTTCGGATTCGGTCTCATCGGTGATGACCCCGTTCCCGCGGAGTCGGTACTCGAACATCCCACCCACCCCGAGCAGCGCGACCCCCACCAGGGTCAGGATCACCCAGCCCGGGAAACCCTTCACGACGTCGATCACCTGGGCCGACACCAGCATCCCGAGCGTCACTCCCGCAACCCAGACCGCCGCGAGATGGCGGAGCCGCATCCCGATCAGCACGATCGAGGCCGCGATCGCGATGACGAGAATCGGGCGGAGTGATCCCGGGTCGGCGAGTGTTGTGGCCACCGCAGGCACGGCCGCGATCACGAGCGCCGCTCCGTAGCGTTCCCAGGAGCTGGCGCGGGCGTTCTTCGCGCTCAGCGTCCACTGGAGCCAACCGACGACCGCCGCGAGGGGAAGGACCCACACGTCCGGACCGGTCACCCCCCAGGTGGCGAGCGCCCCGTACCACCCCAGAAGCCAGGCGAGCGCCGCGCCCGTCCGCATGGCCGCACCCCGGTCCCAACGCACGAGGCAGCAGAACACGACGAAGGCCGCCGCGCCACCCACCGCGGTGTAGGAGTCCGCCGACACGGGTGCGAATGCCGCCCGACGGACGGCGACGAGATCGACGAAAATTAGCACCATCGCCAGCCAACCGAGCGCGGCGGACGTGCCGGCCAGCTTCCTGGCCCGGGTCAGTTCCACCGACGACAAAACGATCACGGTGGCGCTCACGACGATCGCCGCCCGGACCACCGCGTCGAAAGAGTCCCAGTGCACCGCGATGAAGCTCACCGCAGCGGCGACGAGTGACAGCACCCCCAGTGCCAGTACCAGGTTCCGCACATCGAGCTCGACCCGGTGGGTCGCCGCGGGGCGACCGGCACCTGCGGGAGGTGTGGGCGGTGGCGTCGCCCACCAGGCATCAGCGCGGGGTGGCGGCGGGGGCAGGTGCGCGAATCGGGGGTCCGGTGGGGTCTGGTGATCGGTCATGGCACCACCATGGGTCACCTCGCCCCATTGCACCATCCGGGAAATCCCCCAAAGACCGGCACAGGCCCTCCCGGCCCGCTGTGCACCTGAGGCGGCTCGCTACTCGTCGATACCCCGCCGGACCGCCCATCGGATCAGCTCGCTGCGACGACGCAGTCGGAGTTTGTCGAGGATGTTGCGGACATGGTTCTCGACGGTCTTGTCCGAGATGAACAACCGCTCACCGATCTCGCGGTAGGAAGCGCCGAGCGCCACCTCCCGCAGCACCTCCCGTTCACGCGGGGACAACGGCCGCACCGCGTCGCCATCGGGTGTGGTCGCCGGGGTCGAGAAGTCGCCGAGCACCAGTGCGGCCAGACCCGGCGAGAACACCGGCTCACCCGCGGCGGCCCGATACAAGCCGCGCCGGAGCTCGTCGGTGCCGGAGGATTTGAGAAGGTACCCGGACGCGCCGGCGGCGACCGCGTCGAGCAGATCGGATTCGGCCTCGGACACCGTGAGAATCACCACCGGACAGATCGCCGAACACTCGGCGGCCACGCGGATGCCCCCACCCTCGGGCATCGACAGATCCGCGGCCACGACGTCGGGCTGGTGCACGTGCACCGCTTCGATTGCCTCGCCTGCATCCGCGGCGTCGCCGACCACCCAGAACGCCTCGCCCAGATCGGCGCGCATGCCCGTGCGCCAGATCGAATGGTCGTCCGCCACGACGAGGCGGATGCGGTCGCCGCTCATCGTCGCGTCCCGTCGCCACCACTGCTCGTCGGGCTCGCCTGGGAGGTCGCGTGGACCGGAACCGCCAGAGAAACGTCGGTTCCCCGTCCCGGCGCCGTGATGAGTTCCGCGTCTCCTGAGACCGCGGCGAGCCGATCGGCGACCGAGTGGTCCAGACCTCGTCGTTCCACCGATTCGGTGTCGAAGCCGACCCCACGGTCCCGGACGGTGACCCGCACCCAGGCGCCATCGGATTCCACGAGCAGATGCACGGCATCGACCCCGGCGTGCTTGGCGACGTTCGCGACGCATTCCCCGGTCGCGCCGGTGAGTGCGTCGAGCGCAGGGCCCCCCAGGAGCGGCAAGGGCGGGACGTAGGCCTGGTGCACTTTCAGGTCCCAACGATCGGCAGCATCCGCGACCAGCCGGCGGAGCGCCGCTTCGACGTCGCCTGCGCCGCCGCGTGCGCCGGTCCGGCCTCCCGACGGAGCTCCACGCGCCCAAGCCGCCTCGGGCTCGAACAGATAACTCCGGAGCTCGCTCTCCTGGGCACGGGCGAGGCGCACGAGGCCGGGATCTTCGGATCGGCGCTGGACCGCAGCGAGGGTCTGCAACATGCCGTCGTGCAGGTCCCGGGCGATCTCCTCACGGGCAGCGAGAAGTGCTGCACGGTCCTCGGCCGCCCGGATGCGCCTGGAAACGGTGGCCGCCGCGGCCCCGGCGAGCCCGTAGAGCACGACCGTGGACAGGACCGAGAGGCCTTGACTCAACGTCCATGCCCCCGGCGAACCCGACAGGTCGATCAGGCCGACACCCCGGGCCAGCCCGAGCGCACAGGCCGCCAGGATCGACGCGCCCATGCCCCGTGCCACACCGATCATCAACACCGCGGCAACGGGCCACGCCGTCGCCAACGACTCCGGCCGCCCGTCCGCGTACACCCATCCGTCCGCGGCCAGCAGCGTGGCACCCATGGCCAGGTCCACCAGGAGTACCACCGTCGGAACGCATCCATCGGCACGCCCCGACGGTCGGCGCAACAGGGCGAACGTCACGATCCCTGCCAGCGCGATCACCACCCAGGCCA
>CAZEAV010000222.1:0-5345 GCA_964510215.1 uncultured Iamiaceae bacterium | reverse complement strand
CGGCCGGTAACGTCGATCCGTCATGTCACCACCGGTCGCCGCAGCACAGATCGAGCAACGTCGCTGGTGGATTCTCGGCGTGCTGTGCCTGTCACTGGTGCTCATCGTGGCGGGGAACTCGTCACTGAACGTCGCCCTGCCCGACATCCAGGCGTCGCTCGGCTCGTCGCTCACCCAGCTCCAGTGGATGAACGACGCGTACTCGCTGGTGTTCGCGGTACTGCTGCTTCCCGCCGGCGCCCTGGCCGATCGCTTCGGCCGCAAGACGTCGCTGCAGTTCGGGCTCGTCGTGTTCGGCGTCGCATCGCTGGCGGCCACGTTCGGTCCGGCGACCTGGCAGCTCATCGCGGCGCGCGCGGCGACCGGACTCGGTGCCGCGTTCATCATGCCGGGCACGCTGTCGATCCTCACCAACGTGTTCCAGAACCCGCGCGAACGTCAACGGGCGATCGCCATCTGGGCGGGGTTCGCAGGGCTGGGCGGGGCGCTGGGGCCGGTGATATCCGGGCTGCTGCTGGAGCAGTTCTCCTGGGGTTCGGTGTTCTTCATCAGCGTGGTGATCGCACTCATCGCGCTCGCCGCGGGTGCGTTCCTGCTGCCCAACTCCTCGGATCCCCATGAATCGACGCTGGACCCGATCGGCGTGCTGCTGGCGGTCGGCACGGTGGGCTGCCTGCTGTACGGGATCATCGAGGCCCCCACCAACGGATGGGGGTCGCCCGAGACCATCGTCACGGTTCTGGTCGGCCTCGGGGTGCTCGCGGGATTCATCGCCTGGGAACTGCACAATCCCAAGCCGATGCTGGACATCCGCCTGTTCAGGATCCGGGCGTTCTCCGTGGGCTCGTCCACCATCTCGCTGCAGTTCTTCGCCATGTACGGGCTGTACTTCGCAATGGCGCAGTACCTGCAGATCTCCCACGGTTACTCACCGTTGCAGGCGGGCCTCGCCGGACTCCCGATCGGCATTCTCGGCATGATGGGAGCACCGCTGTCGGCGACGTTCGTGCGCCGGTTCGGCCACCGGAACGTGGTCGGGGTGGGTCTGCTGCTCTCGGCGGGAGGGTTGGCGATCATGGCCGGGGTCTCCCCGACGACCACCTTCGGGCTGTTGTTCATCGGCTTCTGTCTGATGGGATTCGGCAACGGCCAGTCGACCGCACCGTCCACCACCCTCATCATGGCTTCGGTGCCTCGCGCCAAATCGGGCGTGGGCTCGGCGGTGAACGATCTGTCCCGGGAACTCGGCGGCGCCCTGGGCATCGCCGTGTTGGGCAGCGTCATGGCATCGACCTACCGGTCCCACATCGCCCACAACGCCGGCGCGATGGCCGCCCATGCCGGTACGACCGTGGAGTCGACCCTGCACGCCGCCGGACACCTCGCGGCCACCGACCCCCACGGCGCCCAGATGCTGCACCACGCCGCCCAGGTGAGTTTCGCCCAGGGGTTCGGTGCGGCGATGCTCGTCGGTGCCATCGTCCTGGTGCTCAACGCGGTCCTGGTGTGGTTCCGGGCGCTGCACGTGGACCCGGCCGGTGAACCTGCCGCGACGTCCCCTGCGGCACCCCCGGCACAGCCCGCGTCGGCCGACGGTACCCGCAGCACCCCGGATGAGACCCAGGTCCCAGTTGGAGGGCACGCCACAGAAGGTCCACAGACGGCCAGGTGACGCGCCCCCACATCTTGGTTCACCGCACCGCGACGTGGTCGTTCGCTGGGCAACGCGCCGATAGAGTCGCTCCGCCATGCCAGACGCCGTGCTCGACGACAAGACCTATGAGCGCCGCTGGCTGATCCTCGCAACGCTCTGTCTGGGCCTGGTCCTGGTGGTGGCCTCGAACTCGTCGCTGAACGTCGCGTTCCCCGACATCCAGCAGGCGCTGGGATCGTCGCCCAGCCAACTGCAGTGGATGGTCGACGCGTATTCGATGGTGTTCGCGGTGCTCCTGCTGCCCGCAGGGGCACTCGCCGACCGCTTCGGCCGCAAGACCGCCCTGCAGGTCGGCCTGGCCGTGTTCGGACTGGCGTCGTTGTTCGCCAGCTTCGGCACCGCCAACTGGCAGCTCATCGGCCTGCGTGGCCTCATGGGCGTGGGGTCCGCGTGCATCATGCCCGGCACGTTGTCGATTCTCACGAACGTGTTCCGGGACCCCCGGGAACGCCAGAAAGCGATTGCCATCTGGGCGGGCTGCGCCGGGTTGGGCGCAACGATCGGCCCCGTCGTCTCGGGCGTCCTGCTCACCACGTTCTCGTGGAACTCGGTGTTCTTCATCAACGTGGTGCTGGCGATCATCGCCCTGGTCGCCGGCGCGGCCCTGCTCCCCAATTCCTCCGATCCCCGTGAGGCCACACTCGACCCGGTCGGGGTGCTGCTGGCCGTGGTCGGAGTGGGCAGCGTCCTCTATGGGATCATCGAGGGGCCGGCGAACGGCTGGGGATCCGCGCAGACGATCGTCACGATCGCGTTCGGCGCGGTCGTGATCGTCGCGTTCGTCCGCTGGGAGCGCCACACCGCTCGGCCGATGCTCGACATGGAGCTGTTCGCCGACCGCGGGTTCACCCTCGGTGCCACCACCATCACTCTGCAGTACTTCGCCATGTTCGGGCTGTTCTTCGCGATGGCGCAGTACCTGCAGATCTCCCACGGCTATTCGGCACTCGCCGCCGGTCTGGCCGGGGTGCCCATCGGGGTGATGGGCATGATCGGTTCCCCGCTGAGCGCGCCGCTGGTCCGCCGTTTCGGGCACCGTTCGGTGGTGGCCTCGGGGTTGTTGGTGTCCGGTGCGGGGATGGCGCTGATGGCCGGGGTCACGCCGACCACCACGTTCGCGGTGCTGTTCGTGGGCTTCTGCCTGCTGGGATTCGGCAACGGCCAGACGACCGCGCCCTCCACCACCCTCATCATGGCCTCGGTGCCCCGTGCCAAGTCCGGCGTCGGATCATCGGTGAACGACCTGTCCCGTCAGGTCGGCGGTGCCCTGGGTATCGCGGTGCTGGGCAGCGTCATGGCCTCGGTGTACCGCGGTTCGATCGGCCACAACGTGGGCTCGACCGCGCTCGCCGCCAAGGCCGGAACGACGATCGATCAGACGCTCCACGCGGTGCAGCACGCATCGAGCCTGGACGCGCAGGTCCTGCACCACGGTGCAGAGCTCAGTTTCGCCCAGGGCTTCGGCACGGCGATGCTCGTCGGCGCCATCGTGTTGTTCCTGAACGCGGGTCTGGTGTGGCTGCGCGGCCTGGGCGTCGACCCGAACGGCCCGCGATCACGGGACGCGCCGGCTCGGATCGCTTCTGACGAACCGGTCGACCAGGGCCCGTGAACGCTCCTGGTCGCCCTCAGCTCGGGTATTCGTAGAAGCCGTGGCCGCTCTTGCGCCCCAGCAGTCCCGCGTCGACCATCCGTGACAGCAGCGGGGGTGGCGCATACAGGGGCTCCTTGAACTCCGTGTACATCGATTCGGCAACGGCGAGGGTCGTGTCACAGCCGATCAGATCGCACAACGCGAGCGGTCCCATCGGATGGGCGCAGCCCCGGACCATGCCTTCGTCGATGTCCTCGGCGGTCGCGAACCCCGACTCCAGCATCCGGATGGCCGAGAGCAGGTACGGGATCAACAATGCGTTCACGATGAAGCCGGCACGGTCCTGGGAATGGATCACGTGCTTGCCGAGCACCTCGCGGGCCAAGCGCTCGACGGTGTCGACCGTACGGTCACTTGTCACCAGCGACGACACCAGCTCGACCAGGGGCAGGACCGGCACCGGATTGAAAAAGTGCAGTCCCACGACCTGTGAACGTCGGGCGGTCGCCATAGCCAGCTTCATGATGGGAATCGACGAGGTGTTGGTCGCCAGGATCGCCTCCGGCGACGCGACAACGGCATCCAACCAGGCGAAGGTCGACTCTTTGAGTGATTCGTCCTCGGGAACGGCCTCGACCACGAGATCCCGATCCGCCAAGGCGTCCCGATCGGCGGACACCACCAGGCGCTTGGCCACGAGGGCGGCGGAGTCCGCGTCGATCTTGTGACGCGCCACGGCTTTTTCCAGCGACGCATCGATACGGGCTCGCCCCGCGACCGCGGCGCGCGCGTCGGCCTCGACCACCACCACGTCCAGTCCGGCACGCGCACTGACCTCGGCGATCCCCGATCCCATCAACCCGCAACCGACGACGCCGACCCGTGTGATCTCCATGTCTTCCAACGATACGGAGCACACCGTCGGAACCGACGGCGCAATGGGCCCGTGGACCGTGGAACCGTGGAGCCGGGGAGCCTGCACGGCGATCGGGATGTCTCCCTCCCGGTGTGTTCGGTCGATGCCCACCGGGGCACCGACCGGGTTCCGGTGCACGGGTATCCGCATCGCCTGCGCCACAGAGGCTGGGGGTACCTGCGCCTACGGGGTCACCCACCTGGGTGCCGGTGAAACGCTTCCCGCCGGCCGATGGGACGATCGAGGTTCCGCGCGGATCAGTCGGTGCGGGCGTTGGCGAATCGCCAGGCGGCGGGAAACGCCAGTGCCGCCACCACGATCTTGATCGCGTCGGTGGCCAGGAACGGCCGCACGCCGAGACTGAAGGCCTTGCCGGCCGCCACGTTCAGGTCGAATGCCAGCCAGACGGTTCCGATCACGTAGAAGATCAACGTCCCGACCACCAACAGGGCCACGGTGGATGCGACCTTGCGATCCGCCCCGCGCTTGGCGAGGGCCCCCACGACGCCGGCCGCGACCACGAAGCCGATGATGTAACCGAACGACGGTGAGTGCCAGCCCGAGGATGCCTCGGCGAACCACGGCAGGCCGACGACACCGGCGGCGAGATAGAGCGCCATCGACGCCATGGCCCGCTTCGTCCCCAGCGCCGCGCCGACGATCAGTACGGCGAGGGTCTGGAGCGTGAAGGGGACCGGCGAGAGCGGCGTGGTGATCGCGAACTGTGCGGCGAGTCCGGTGAGGCCCGCGCCACCGACGATGAGCGCCGCGTCCCGTACGCGCGTGCTCGGCACGGCCGGTACGAGATCGGCGAGGACCCCACGTTCGGGGGTGGCTAGGGCGGTCGACATCGGATGCTCCTCACTTCGGCGGTGAACGGGCCGAGGCGACATTACCGTTCCCGCTTCCGCACGCCCGGCCGCCGCGTGCGCCCCCGGCCGCGGCGGCCGCCCCCCTTCGGTTGGGGGGCCGCCCCCGACCGTGGTGGTGGGATCGGGTCGGATCAGCCGGTGAAGGTCGGCTTCGTCTTCACGGCCTGCGCAGGGTTGGCCTGTCCGCCTGCTGAGGCCTGCGCCCGCGCGGTCGATGACGTGCAGTTCGCCATCACGTTTGCGCCCGGC
>CAZEAV010000221.1:0-5355 GCA_964510215.1 uncultured Iamiaceae bacterium | reverse complement strand
GACAGGTGATCAGCACCCGCCGACCACTCGTCGGGGTCGGCGCACGGTCCGTCGATGCCGCCAGCAGGCGGAACGCATCGATGGCCGTGTTGCCGGTCACGATCACCTGATCCCCGAAGATTCCCTCGGCCGCCAAGATCTCCAGCGCGCCGGAGGTCGGTGCCAGGTGCAGCGCCGCGACCCGGCTGATCAGTAGGCGGTTGGCCTCTTCTGGAAACGGAGCCGTCACATCCCCGCTGCGCAGGCCCGCTTCGAGGTCCACAACCGGAATCTGTCGCCAGAAGCCGGTCAGCGCCCCGGCGAGCGCGGTGGCCGTGTCGCCTTGGACGACGACGGCGTCGACATCGAGGTGCGCCAGGTCGTCGTCGAGGCGGCTCACCAGAGCGGTGTGCAACGGCGCCAGCTCACCGGAACGGGTCCACGGCTCGTGCCGCACCGTGGCGGCGATTCCGAAGCCCTCGAGCACCTCGTCGACCACGCCCGCGTGCTGGCCGGTGGTGATCACGACGGGTTCCCAGCCGGTGCGATCGCGCAATGCCAGCACCAAGGGCGCGAGCTTCACCGCCTCGGGGCGGGTGCCCACGACCACCGCCGCCCGGCGCGCCGGGTTCCGCCGCCTCACGAGACCTCGGCCGTCACCGTCGGCAGGCCGCGATCGGCCTCGGCCAGCCGGGCCGTCTTCACCCAACCGCGGCGCCGGACGACGATGCGCGCAAGCGCCCGCCAGACCGCCGCGTACCAGATGTAGTTGTAGACCAGCAGCAGGTGGCTCAGGATCATCGCCCGGGCGAGCGAGGTGTCCCGAGCGGTGCGGTGGTAGGCCGCACCGAGGAGGATCGCCGGGGCGAAGGCGAGAAGGTACCAGCAGACGAGCGCGATCGCCTGACGGCCGCCCAGATGACCGATCGAAACGTCCGCGGCCAGCTGCACGGGCAACACCGCGAGCGGCACGGTGAAAAGGATTGAAGCAAGTGCCAGCACGATCGGCGCCGCAAGGTAGTACAGCAGATCCGCAACCGTGCGGGTCGCCAGATCGGAGCGGACGATGGCCGGGGCAAGGCCCCAACACTGCATGTGCCCGTGGATCCACCGTGTCCGCTGCCGCCACAGCACCCGCAGATCGGTCACCCCTTGCTGGCTGACCACGCTGTCGGCCGTGAAGCGGTTGTCCCACCCCTGCATCGCGAGACGGATGCCCAGGTCGAGGTCTTCGGTGAGGCAATCGCTCCAGGGCGCGTCGCCCAGCGACTGCAACGCCTGAAGCCGGACGAACTGCCCGTTCCCGCCGAGCCCGACGCTGCCGAGGTGCTGACGGGCCCGTTGCAGCAGCGCCGAAAAGCTGACGAACTCGAAGTCCTGGAACCGGGTGAGCCAGCGGCCGCGGTTGAAGATCCTCACCATCAACTGCACCGCTCCCACCTTGGGGATGCGGATGATCTCGTCGACCGCGTCGAGCACGCCGGGCTCCAGCCGGCCGTCGGCATCGACGACGCCGATCACCACCCGGGCGCTTGCGCGGCCGACGCGTCGGCGCACGTCGTCATACGCGGCGTTCAGCGCTGCTCCCTTGCCCTGACGGGCGTTCGGGGCCACCCGCTGGAACAGGCGCACCCGCTCCGGTGGATAGCCGCGGACGATCTCGGCGGTCCGGTCGGTGGACCCGTCGTCGATCACCACCGTGTAGGTGCGCGTCGCGGGGAGGGCCATGAGTGAGTCGAGCGTGTTGGCGATGACTCGCTCCTCATCCGCCGCGGGCACGAGGAACACGTAGAACATCTCGGCGTCCAGGTCGACCTGCGATCGGACGTGACGCCGGCTCAACAGCGCGACGAAGAACAGGTATCCCACCGTCACCATGACGAACGCGCTGGTGAAGGTGGCGATCACCCCCTGGTTCGCCTCACCGTGCTGCTCCCACGAGTCCAGATCCGGAGTCAGTCGGTGGTGCGGCGTGCGGCGAGGCGCTTGCGCAAGGAGTGTTCCCGCAACAGCACCAGAACCATCAGCCCCAGGCCGACGACGATCAACGCTGCGGCCGCCCAGGCATAACCGGTCGCCCAGAAGCCTGTTGCGGCGAGCACGCCCCCGGCGCCTACGGAAACACCCCCGACTCCCGAGTGGTACATCCTGCGCCCTCCAAGCCTCGTGTCCATCCGAGTGGATCCCGCCTGCGTGCGGGCCGGAACGGTCAGGCGATCATATGGACCGGCCACTTCTGGCCGCATCGGACAAATGTCCCATACGAGGACTACGAACGCGCTTCGCAGCACCCCCGAACCGCGTGCGCTGCTGCGTCAGGTGCTCGGCCGGTGGGCGATCCGATCGGCGAGTCCCGGCTCAGGCTTCCCGAGGAGACCGGGGCGAACTCGTGGGGATCATCGAGAAGCTCTTCGACCAGTTCGGCTGGTGGCTGGTGGCGATCGCGCCGATGACGTTCACGTGCCTGCTCGCCGGTGCGGATGCGGCAACCAACTGCTCATCGGGCGGGCCAGCGCCGCGCCGGGGGGCGTTTTTCACCCGGCCACCCGAGTCGCTCTTCCCGGTGGATGGGGTGGCGAGCAGCCCGCTCGCGACGGCGGTCCATGCGGTGGTGAGCCGTCGGGTGGCGGTTGTCGAAGGTGCCCCTGGGCGACGCGGTGGTCGCCGGATGGGGTGGTCCAGTCGGGGTCTGGTCGTCATCGGATCATCGTCGGACCGTTGCGGTGGGTGATGCCGTGGCGGTGGCGGCCAGCCTGTGCGCGGCGTCGACCGAACCGGACCTGTCGACGCTTCCGTCCAGCGTGATTGCCAGTTGAAGTTCCCTCACTCGATGCCTCATCGACTCTGTCGAAGTGATTCCGCAAGGATCGGCCGGCCTTCAGTCGGCTCCGGATCTGCCCGCGGGCGCATCCCGTTTCCCGGGCGACATTGGACACATTCGACCCGGCTCGAACTTCGGGAGGTTCCGTGCGCATAGCGCACGGAACCTCCCGAAGATGCCGTGGTCGTGGTCGTGGTCGTGGCCGGATGCCGGGTAGAGGTGAAAAGAGGGCGTGGCTCGTCGGCCACGACGCGTGCCGCGTCCTATTCGGCCCGAGCGCACCAGCGCGTCGTTCACGACAGGTACGGTGCGGGAATTCGGTGCGGGTGGGCAGACCGATCAGTGCTCGATCGTGGAGCCGTCGGGTGCAACGGCGTACCAGTCGGGGATCGACGCGCCGTTGGTGTCGCCGGGTGCCCGGTCTCCGGAGTACTCGTACAGCAGGTGTCCGTCGATCGCCACTTGGTGGCGGGCGGCACCCTCGACCGAGGTCAGACTTCCGGTAACTCCCTTGCCGGCATGGGGGGATGTGGCAACCAACGGCGGCCAGGCATCGAGGCACGACCCGCTGCAAGCCGAGGTCGTACCGTGGTCCCGTTCGAACCGGTACAGTGTGTGACCGTCAGCGGTGGCGAGGACGTCGCCGAGAGTCGCGTCGTGGACGACCGTGATCTCGCCGGAACCCGACGTCGGACTGGCCGACGCCCCGGACGCGGTGGTCGTCGAGCGGCTGGAGCCGTAGGCGCCGGCAGCATCCGGTGCAGAAGCTGCGGTTGTGGGCGCGTTGGCGCCGTAGCCTTTCGAAGTGTTGCCGGACGAGCCCGAGGAGCCACAAGCGGCCAATGCGAGCGATGCGGCGACGGCGAGAATGGGTATGCGGGTGCGGTGCATGAGGACCTCCGAAGATGTGGGGACTCTGTTGCTACGTCGCGGGCGGCCGACCGGATTGCCGGGATTCGGCTTCGCCAGAAGTCGGGATCGCGGGCCTGGGCGCCGGCGGGCTGCTGGATCGGCGACGTGTGTGACTTGCCGGGCGGTCGGCCTTTGGGTCGGTTCCCCGCGGACGGTAGCGATCAGGCTCCAGAGAAGGTCGCGCGGCACACCACCCGACCCTGTGGATCGACCACTTCGACGCGCGCCACGTCGGATGGTTCGAGCCTGAGTCGACCACTCCACGCGTCATCGGAGTTCGGGCTGAGCGGCGCCGGCTCCGGCGACGCGCCCGCGCGCGGGATAACCCGCAATCGGTAGCTGGCGGTTCGGGCGAGCGGCGCGTAGCCGTCTGCCCTCGTCACCACGATGGACACTCGATTGCGCCGTAACTCCACCCTGCCCATGGGTGCTCCGTGGGAGTCGAACATCGTGGCGGTGCGTGCAACTGGCTGAGACGACCAGTGCGCGGCCAAGCCGATCGCACCGACGACGGCCAGCACCATCACGGCCGCCGCGATGAGCACCTGATGCCGCCGCCGGGACCGCCGCATTGCTGCCGCGTGGTGCGGCGCACCGGCCCGAATGTTTCGACCGCCATCGTCGGTGCGGGCCGGCGTGCGCTGGTCTCGACCGGCCGTCGGTTCCTCGTCGGCGAAATCCATCGCGGTCATGACTCGTGCCACGATGTCGTCGGCCGGCCCGGCCTCGGGTACGGCAAGGAGCAACCGGTCGAGCGTCGAGGCGAACCCGGTGGCTTTCCCGCGGCACCGCTCACACTGCTCCAGATGGGTGAGCACATCGGCGCGGGCCGGCCCGTCGAGGCCTCCGAGCGTGAGCTCGGCGAGGTCCGCGTCGCTGCAGTGGCGGATGTCGCTCATCGCGTGGCCTCCATGTCTTCGGTGAGCGTCCGACGCAGCCGTTGCAGCCCGGCTCTGATGCGGGTCTTCGCGGTGCCGAGCGGAATCTGCTCGACATCGGCGACCTCCGCCGCGGTCAGTCCCGCGTAGGCGGCCAGGGCCACGGCACGTCGCTGGGTCGCGGGCAGTGCGGTGAGTGCTGCGACGGCCCGGGCGGCATCATCACTCGTCACTGCTGCTGCGTCGGGCGGTGCGTCGTCGGAGATCAGCGCCGACAGCCACGGATCGAGGGGCGCCTGCGGTCGGATCTGTCGAGCCCGGGCCACGTCGATCGCCGCGTTGCGGGCGATCGTGAGAAGCCACGGCAACACGGCGCCCCGGGTCGCGTCGTAGGCCTCGGCCCGCCGCCACGCCCTGACGAATGCCTCCTGGGCGACGTCCTCGGCGAGGTGCCGGTCGCGCACGACGGCCTGGGCGACACCGATGACCCGCCTCTGGTGGCGGTCGACGAAACAGGCGGCCGCGCCACGGTCACCGGCGGCCATCCCTGCCAGAAGCGCATCGTCGGAGAGGCCTTCCACGCCGTTGTTACGTTCCCAGACTCGATCGGGATTGCACGGTCATCAGTGTGGCGGTTCGGCGTGCCGACCGCCGGCCGCCGGGCGGACGCGTAGCGGACTTCGGGCGGTGGGGGGGGGGGGGGGGGCCGTGGGGGGCGCGGTGGGGGGGGGGGGGGGGGGGGGCCGGGGGCGCGGGGGGGGGGGG
>CAZEAV010000220.1:0-5390 GCA_964510215.1 uncultured Iamiaceae bacterium | reverse complement strand
GGGCTCGCCGAGCTCCGCGAAACCGGGGGCCCGCCGCTTGTTGGCCAGAAACCGCGCGTTGCCCCGGCCGCCTTCGCCGCCCCGTGCCGCGCGCCACGTCTGGCCCCGTTCGGACAGATCGGCCACGACCTCGCCGTGGGGATCTTTCACGATCGTGCCCAGGGGCACCGGCACGTGTTCGGAGGGGCCGTTGCGGCCGTGCTGTTTCTTGCCTTTCCCACCAACGCCTTTGCCGGCGGCCCGGTGGGGATGGTCCTTGAATCCGAGCAGTGACGACACGTTGGTGTCGGCGACCAGCCAGACGTCGCCGCCGTCACCGCCGTCACCGCCGTCGGGGCCGCCTCGGGGGACGTGGGCTTCGCGACGGAACGACACACAGCCGTTGCCGCCGTCGCCGGCTCGGGCATGCAGTTGTGCCTCGTCGACGAACCCGGACATGACCGGGCAGCGTAGTGGCCATGCCCCATTTGCCGACGTCGACCGCCGGGTACCGGTGCTACTCGGTGAGACGAACCGGATCGCCGATGATGTGGGCAGACCAGGTGGTGTAGTCATCCAGCCGGCCACCCTGCGTGAAGTACTTGATCTGCCACCAGCAGCTTCCAGCGTCGTTCACCGGGTCGGTCACGGTGTCATCGCACGCGATTTCGGTACCATCAGGGCCGTAGTCGTTCGGCAACTGGATCTTGAATCGCAGCCAATGGTCGTTGTACGCGTTGTTGCCATTGTGCGAGGTCTGGATCGTACAGGTATTCGCGTAGGCTCCACCCGGTCCGGAATCCAGGGGCACGTCGTGTTCTGTCTGGGAGCCGTAGTTGCGAGAAAATACCTGACAAGCCGATGCAGCGAGCGGGGTACCCTTCGTGCTCGTCTCCGAAGGTGCCATGACCGTGACCCAGCTCTCCGGCGCACCGTCGCCAGGATCGAACAGGTCGATGACGAGGGTATGTCCCTTGTACGTCGGAGTCACGTCCGCAAGGTAGAATTCGGTCTGGATCCCCTCCGGAATATTGTTGTACATCTCCATGTCCCCATAGCCGGAAAGCCGCGGCTGAGCGCCGGTGCCGTAGCATTCGACGTCGGCCACCGGCAACTTCGCAAGACAGGCAGCAGGAAAGCTCCCCGCGACCGCGCGCAGCGCGTACCCATTGTAACCACCCCCCCAGTGGGTGTCGTTATCGCTGTCGCTGGATTGCACCTGGACATAATACCGTTGGCCCGCGCTCACCGACACCTGGCACAGGACATGCCATTTGAGATTCCAATCGGAATCGCTGGTCATGTAACCCGAGTCGGCTGAGCCCGAGCTGCAGTCCGCCGGCGTGAGCGCCGACATGTCGAACTTCATGTCGCCGGCTTTGAACACACGGAAGCGTGTGTGTGGTCCGGATTCGTCGCCCATGGGGGTTCGGCAGCCGAGTTCACAGTTCGAGGTACCATCCCACGCCTGGATACTGATTTCATCGCCGTTGACCCCACCGGGCGGGATGTCGATGCTGTACCAGTACCCGGTGTCCCGGTACTCATCGCCATGTGTCGAATACGCGTCGCCGTTGGCGTGCTGCTGACTGTACCCCTCGACAGCCGCCCACATGCCCGGTGACTTCTGCGACGGAATAACGAGGTGGTCGCTGGTTGCCCAGCAGATCGCCATACCCTGCTTCCAGTACTCATGGCTACTGGAGGTATAGTCGGTTTGGCCGTCCCACGTACGCCGTCGCCAGTACCCCTTGGTCTCGCCGTCCACCACGACGTCGCAGTAGGTCCAGTAGCTGTTGCCGAATGGTCCGAAATCGCTATCAGGCGGTGGATTATACCAATAATTCGGCGGCGGATCTGTCCCAGGTGGAAATGCATTGCTGTTCCCACCGAAATAGTTCAATGGGCTCCCGAGTTGCAGAGGCTGATTGTACTCGGAGGTGGCACAGCGGGTGATCGTGGCGCGGTCGCCGACAACCGCCCCGAAGAACTGCGGGGCTTCACGGTCGGTGATGCACACGCGGAACGACCCGGCGCTCGTGCCACCCACCGTCATGTTAATGTCATACCTTGTCGCGTCGCTCGTATCGATACCATTTTTTTCAAGGACGGGCTTCGCGTGAGTCTGTGCGTCGCCCAGATTCGGCATCCATACAACCCCGGCGAGCGACGCGGCATCCGCGGTGCGCTGCAGTTCGGTGGCCCGGCTGTACCACGCCGACACGTCGATGGCCAGCGCAGTGAATGCCACGATGGGGATGATGAGCAGGCCCGTCATTATCAGAATGAAGCCACCTTCGGGTTCTCCATTCGCTGATGCGAAGCGGGTTTTCAAGAACTCGATGACAGACATCTACGACTCCCCGAAGAGCGGCTCGAGACGGAAGACGGCCGAACGTTCGATCGTCTGATCACCGAAGCCGAAGTGTGTGACGCTCGAATGTTTCAACTTGATGTAGACCCCGACGTACTCCGCATTGTCGGCACTGGTGCTACGGTTCCTCGTGATCGGGCACCACTTGTGGTCAATGTAGCTGCTGTTGTTGCACCGGCTTGCGCTGGGCGCGATTCTGGTCGAGTCTGTCGGATTGTTTCCGGCCCAGAGGACTTGGTTCGGTCCGTAAACGTTGCATTCGTCGTCGATACCCGCGGCACTTCCCGGGTTCGTCGGCGAACCGGACGCCGGGACGACGTCGAGGCAGGCCTGCGACGGCCGCGTCTGGTGGGCCGACTCGGCGTTGAACACGATCACTTTTTCGAGTCCAGCCTTTTCGGTATCGGTGAGGAGCGCGTCGACGGTCACCAAGACCGTGCGATCGGCAGTCTGAGCGGCCGGCGCGCTGGTGGCGCCACGAGCCGCGTCACGAGCAGTCGCATTCACGTCGTTCGCAACATTCCACGCGATCCCGTACTCCACGATCCCCATCGCGAAGAGCGCGAGAAGCGGGAACACCAGGACGAACTCGATGAGCACGGCCCCGCGATCGACGGCGCGGCGCTCGTCGCCGCGGCCCCACAGGACAAGGCGGTCCTTCATCGGTCGTATCCCTGCGGTTCGATCGGCGCCACACTGTGTTCGTCGACGATCCGATGGCTCCCGAAGAATCTCGTGTACATCTGATGGTCGACGGTGATGGCGACGCCGATGAGATCCGTCGGATCGCACACTCGGCCGGTACAGGTTCCTACGAAGTCCGGGGCCTTTTCGAGTATGCGCCGGTGGGCAGGGGACCAATTGCAGTCGTACTTGGGGTTCGTGCTCTCAGGCGCAGCCGTCGCATCGCAGCCGAACCAGTAGTCGGCGGTGTCATCGGGTGGCGGGCCGGTGCCGGTATAAACGGGAAGCTTGGCCTTCGCGAACACGCCGTGCACCGGATCGTCCGGGTCGTTGTACACGTTGCAGGCCCCGATGTCGTCGTTGCCGTTGTCCCATATGCCGGTGTGGTAACCGCTTGTGAGGCTCGTACAGTCCGCCGGCGGTCCCTCGTGGGTGTTGGCCGCGCGCCAGATCACCACCTGAGTGATCTCGTCCTTCTGAAGACCCGCTCCTTCGGCCTGCATCCTGTTCACGATATTACGATCCGCAAGGTCGTCCGAGCCGGTGACAACGGCCATCCTCAGGCCACCCTTGACCGCTGCGTTCGCGCCGGTTCGAGCCATCACGTACCCGGAGAATTCGAAGATGCCGAAGATCATCAGCACGAACACCGGCATGACAAACGCAGCCTCCACGAGCGTGGCGCCGCGCTCGTCCCGTTGCCGGCGCGCCATCCAGGCGCGCAGGGTCGCGCGAGGGGAGCCAGGACGCGGGTGACGCATGGTGTTGCTATCGGTCACCCGACCCCCTTCCTGAAGGACGCGTCTGGGTCGGCATGAAGTGTAGCCCCACGTGTGGCACATGTCGCCGCCGCGGCGAACCCGTCGGTGGCGGACCGTGGTCAGGGCCAGCCGAGCGCTTTCCATGGCCCCTCCGGGCAGGGTGCGGCCGAAATGTCACCCTCGTCGGGTACCGTCGTGTTCATGCCTGGTACCCAGCCACTTCTCGTCGCCGAAGGCCCTCCGGAGGCCGTCCCTGCGGTGACCGCGCACGGGCCGCTCGAAGTGGGTATCGGTACCGACGTCTGGAGTCGTGCCGAGCGTGAGGCACGCGAGGCCTCGGTGCTCGCGCCGGGCGCCACCCGCGCCCATGGGGCCGGCAATCGGGCGGTGGCCGAGGAGCCGGATGAGTTCCGCACCTGTTTCGAGCGGGACCGGGACCGCATCAAGCACTCCCGGCCGTTCCGGCGACTGGCCGGGAAATGCCAGGTGTTCGTCGCTCCCGAGGACGATCACCTGCGCACCCGGCTGACCCACGCCATCGAGGTGGCCCAGGTGGCGGTGTCCATCGCCCGGCCGGTGGGCCTGAACGTGGCACTCACCGAAGCCGCCGCGATCGGCCACGACTGCGGGCACGGTCCGGCCGGACACGCGTCCGAAGGGGCACTGTCGCCGTTCGTCCCAGGCGGTTACCACCACGCGGTCTACGGCGCGGACGTGGTGCTCGAACCGCTGAATCTGTGTACGGAAACGCTGGATGCAATCCGCAATCACTCCTGGAACCGTCCGGCACCCCTCACCCCGGAAGGAGAGGTCGTGGCCTGGGCCGACCGCATCGCGTACGTCTGCCACGACTTCGAGGACGCCACCGAGGCCGGCATCGTGTCCGCGGACGACCTCCCCGTCGACGTGCGCTGTGTGCTCGGCGGGGACCGGCGCACCCAGTTGGGAAACCTGATCACCGCGATGATCGAAACGATCGCCACCACCGGCACCGTCGCCCTGCACGCCGATGCCGCCGCGGCGCTGCGCGCGTTCCGGGCATTCAACTACGACCGGATCTATCTGCGCGACGAATCCGTCGAACAGGCTGACCGCGCCGCGGCGATCATCACCGCGCTGGTCGAGTACTACCTCGCCCATCCCGAACGGATGCACCACCGTGACGTTCCCGCCCGCTCCGCCGATGTTCCCTCGGCTCGGACGGCCGACGGGCGCGACGACACCGTCGCCGAGGCGGTCCGCCACGTCAGTGGCATGACCGACCGCTTCCTGTTGCGCTGCGCGGTCGAACAGCTCGGCTGGGATCCCCGTCGCCTGCCGATGAGCGTATGAGGCAGGTGCCATGCCCGCGGGCACGGCCACGGCGCCCGAGCGGGGGCAGGCCCGGGCCGCGCCTGATCCGGCTCCGCTTCAGTCGGTGAGGATGTCGACCAGCTTGCGGCCCTTGCGCGACCCGAACTTCACCTTGCCGCTCTGCAGCGCGAACAGCGTGTCGTCGCCACCGCGACCGACGTTCTCGCCCGGATGGATACGGGTACCGCGCTGGCGCACGATGATCGTGCCCGCGTGCACCTCGGTGCCGTCGAACGCCT
>CAZEAV010000219.1:0-5391 GCA_964510215.1 uncultured Iamiaceae bacterium | reverse complement strand
TGGCCGTGCTCGCCACCATTGTTACGTTGATCGTCCTCCTGGTGCGGGCCAGAGCACCCCGTGCGGTCCTGCAACGACTGGAGATCGTGCTCGTCTTCGGAGTCCTGCAGGCCGCCATCGGCTACACGCAGTACTTCACGGGCGTGCCCGAGACCCTCGTCGCGCTGCACATCCTGGGAGCGACGCTGATCTGGAGTGCCGTACTCTGGTTCTTCCTCGGAATGTCCGAATACGTGAGCGAGCGGGCAGAATCGGAGCATGGGAACAGCGGTGATGAACGGGGTGCGGCTGCTGGCGTCGACGATCACCCCGGTCGAGACCTCGCCGGTCGAGACGTGGTCGCCCCGAGGGTCTGAGGAGACTTCCGAGGACCCGCCCTGGATCGTGCTGGTGTGGAACGACCCGGTGAACCTCATGTCGTACGTGACGTTCGTGTTCCAGAAGGTCTTCGGCTACTCGCGCGCCAAGGCCGAGAAGCTGATGATGGACGTCCACACCCTGGGCCGGGCCGTGGTCTCATCGGGTGATCGCGACCAGGCCGAACGTGACGTCTTCCGCCTGCACCAACACGGCCTGTGGGCCACCATGCAACAGGACGTCTAGGGATGCCGTTCCGTTTGCGGCGACGGATCAGAACCGATTCGGACGGGACACTGGTGGTGAGGCTCAGTGCCGACGAGCGCGCGCTGCTCGCCCGGGTGGCCACCGATCTGACCACGGATCTGGAAGCGCCGGACGACCCGAGCCTGCAACGGCTCTTCCCGCCCGGCTACACCGACGACGCGGTGCGCGACGCCGGGTATCAGATGATGATGGGCGACGAGCTGCGCCAGCGGCAGCTCGCGTCGCTGCGCTCGCTGGCCGAGAGCGCGGATGCCGAGCACCTCGACGCCGCTCAGGGCGAAGAGTGGTTGCAGTCCATCAATGCGATCCGGTTGGTGCTGGGGACCCGGCTCGGGATCACCGACGACGCTCAGCCGATACGAGTCCGTCGCGACGACCCCAACCTCCGCTCATGGGTCGCGTATGACTTCCTGACGGTCCTGTTGAACGACCTCGTCGAGGCGATGAGCGCGGACTGACCGGCGATGAACCGGAGGCCGGAAGTTCGGTCAGCTCCCGGTCGCGGTGAACAACTGGTCGACCATGTGGGTGTCACAGCTCACGCCCGCGGCTTTCGTCAGTTGCTCGTACACCGGACCTTTCTGGGACACCAGCGCGTCGAGGTCGTCGGGTCGGGCATTCGCCACCGCGTTGTCCGCGACGCACCAGGCGACCTTCGGAGTGAAGATCGGACCGTTCGGACCGTTCGGGATCTTGGTTCCCTTCCGGTAGTAGCCGGCCGCGAGATCCGAGCGGACGGTCGCGGTCTTCGCGGCCAGGGCAGCCGAGTGGGTCACCCCCTGGTGGGCGGCAGCTCCCGGGTCGCACCCGGCCACGGTGACCAGGTTGCCACCGTCGGAGGAGACGGTGACCCGATGATCGGGAATCGTGTCCGCCCACCGGTTCAACACCGTCGTGACCGTCGCGGTGTCGGTGGGATCCCCGATGCGGATCACGTCCGTCAAGCACACCGTGCCATTCGTCTTGCGGTAGGTGACGAAGTGATCGCCGGCCCACAACTTCGCCAGTGTCGTCGCCGGCGCCGGGTCGAGCCGCTCCGCGACGACCAGATACCAGCTCTGGGCCCCCAACGTACCCGACTCGAGCGTTTCGGTATTCGCCGGCGCTTCCGGTTCGGTGCCGGTCAGGGGTCCCTGTCCGTCGAGAAACGTCAACGGATACATGACCTGCTGCGATGAGGCCGGGGGGTCCTTGGTCAGCGCATTGGCCGCATCGTTCCCTTTCACATCGTGAACCAGGGAGATGATCGACCGACCCAGTCGGGTCTGCATGTCCCGCTGGATGGCCAGAAACCCGTCCTTGGGTGCCACTTGGGCGAGTCGCTGCAGAGAGGCCCGCTCCGTGGCCGGCCGGGAGGCCGCGTACTCCGAGCGGATCAGGTCCGCGTTCCCGGCGACCACAGCGAAGAGGGGGTTCTCGGCGATACCGGGATCCGCGAGCGACGACAGATCGCCGTGTTGATCATCCAACGCCACCGAGAGTGCGCCCGCCGTCGCGTAGGCGATCTGGGACGAATCGGTGCCGCGCCGGAGGACGAGCTTGTTCGTCATGGGGTTGTAGAACGCGCCGTTCGACGGCGCCTGGGCCGCGATGATCGCGAGTGCCGGTGCAGGAGCTCCCGACAACGCGCCGAGGGCACGCCACTTGGCGTCCCGTTGCTGGATCGCCTGGCGCGCATCGGCATCGGCGGGCGTCTCGGCCTGGCGGACCGCCGAGTCGTAGGCCCCGGAAGAGAGCGCCTCCACCGCGACCGGGTGGGCGAAATCGAGCTTGCGCTCGGATGCGACCCAGGAGGCGATGCCGTTGACATCGGGTGCCCACGCGGCGGGATAGTTCTTCTGTCGATCGCGGATCTGGGTGACCGCGACGGCCACGACGAGAAGAAAGACGATCGCCAGCAGCAACAGGCGGGATTCGCGGGACAGGATCGCCTGTCCCTTCGGCTTGCCCGTCGGTTCGACCGGGGTGTCCCAGACGTCCGGACCGGCGGGCTGCCAGTTGACGGACTCGTCATCGTCGGCGGCGAAGCCCACCTCCCCGACTGCACCGCCCACGTCGGGTCCGGGGTCGCGGAAGATCGCCTCCGGGTCGAAATGCTCGCCGTCGTCGAGATCCGGCTCGGACGGCGCCGTCGTCGGCGGGGGCGGACGGTCCTCCAGGGCGGCGGAAGAGCCGCCCGTCACGGCGGTCTCGCCGGTCGCGGCGGTATCGGTGTACCAGTCCGCCGGCTCCAGACCCGTCTCGGAGTCAGCCGACCCGACCGACTCGGAATACCAATCCGCCGCTGCCGACCCGGACCCGGCCTCCCCCGGCCCGGCGTTCCGATCGGCCGACCCGGCCGAGGTCGGGCCCGCGTCGTCCTCGACCGTCGGTGCCGGTCCGGCGAGCCAGGTGGCTTCGGAACCCTGAGTCGGAACGAGTGCCCCGGAGCCTGCGGCATCCCCCCCGCCAGGTCGCTGTGCGTCGGGGCGGTCGGTCACATCGGTCCGACCGCCCTCCGTTGCTGTCGCGAACCACCCGCCACCCGAATCTCCGGGTTCGGCCCTGGCCTTGTCGTCGGGCAGGAACGAGGAATCGTCGTCCTTCAGGGACCACCCGTCGCGGTCGCCACGGCGCTGGCCACCAGGACCTTCCAGACCACCGGGGGCGTCGGTCCACGAGCCCGTGTGATCGTCGCCCGTGCCAACAGCGAGCGAAGGGTCACCAGGACCCTCGGTCCACGATTCGCCCGTGCCCGCGGTGCCGGTGCCCGAACCACCGGTCCCCGGACCCCCCGTCCAAGCGCGCCGGTCGCCGTCGCCACGGTCGATCGGGAACGCATCCGGCACCACGTCCGGACCGCCCTCGACGGCGCGTGCCTGCTGGGCTCCGCTATCGCGGCGGTCGAACGGGCCGGGGCCGGACGGCGCAGCGGAAGGCGCCCCGGCCGGCGGCGGCCCGGAGCCGGCGACATCCGAACCGACCCAGGTCGACCAGCCACTCGCGCTCTCCCACGGAGCGCGCGGCCCAGACGCCGCGTTCGCCGACGTCTCCCGGTCCGGCTGTTCCGGCGCCACGAGGTCGTCGGGATGGACCGTCGCCGCGATCTGATCCACCCGGAGGGTGGTTCCACAGAACTTGCACTCGGCCCACGTCCCCAGGACGCGGGCCCGGCAGTTCGGGCACACCAACACGTCGTTGCTCACGACGCCGTCCCGACCATCGCCCGTCGGACGCGCGCCGACGCGGGTGCACCGGGCACACACCGAGCGTGTCGCGTCCCATGTCCACAGCGGTGTCGGCTTACCGGAATCGTGGGGATGTCGGATCTCCTCCTCGTCGACCGGGTTCCGCGGTCTCCTGGCGGCGCGGCCGGTGAGTGCAGCCGGATTGACGACACGGTCGGCCGAAGCCCTGCCCATCCCATCAATCGGCCGTCAGGGCGAAGCATTGAGTGATGCCGCCCCGATCACGGGCGGTCGGGAAATGAGGGGAAAGCACCACCCTTGGTAGGCTCTCCGGCTCGCGCGCTCACCGGCCCCCATCGTCCAGCGGCCTAGGACGCCTGCCTTTCACGCAGGTAACACGGGTTCGAATCCCGTTGGGGGTGCTCGTCGCCGCGGGAACGACGACCGCGCCCGCCGGCGCGTCGAACCTCAGACGGGGTCAGGAATTCGCAGTGCCGCGAAGGTGTTCGCCAGGACCCGCAACTCCTCCAGGTGAAAGGCCGTCAACTCCGCCAGCGCGTCACGCCCGCGTTGGCGGAGGCGCACGTGGACGAGGCGTCGATCCTCGGTGTCCGCCACCCGTTCGACCAGCCCGGCCGCCTCGGCGCGATCGATCAGTCCGACCGCCGAGTGGTGCCGGAGCTGCAGGTGTTCCGCGACCGCGGTGATCGTGGGCAGGTCGTCGCCGTGACCGCGCACGACGAGGAGCAGCTGATGCTGTGCCGGCGTCAGGCCGACGCGACGGGCTTCGGCCTCACTCCAGTGCAGAAAGCGTCGCAACTCATCGCGGAACTCCAGGATGTCCCTGTAGTTCTCGTCGCTGAACGCCGGTGTGTGTCGGTTCGTCATGGACGTGGTCCAGACATGCCGTGGTTCTCGCCTTCGTTGTCCGAAACGTTGTCGGTGGGCAGTGTAGTGTCGCCGTCCCCCGGGAACTCGCGGGCGAGTGGATCGACGGGTAATTCCTCGAGCCCTGCGGTCCCGTCGATCACGCCGGGGTGCCCGCTGACGGGGTCGGCCACCTCCGTCCTGGCCCGTCGGCGGAACAACGTGGGCGCCTGCAGCTCGCGTTCGGCGAGGCGTCGCACCAACGCGTCTTCCACGGCGCTCCGACGCAGTATGCCCACCGCGGCACCGTCCCGATACACCACGACGGTGTCGGCCGTGCCGTTCAGGAACAGCTGGACCGCGTCGCGCAGATAGGCGGTGTGCTCGATCCGGGGCAGTTCGGGGTCGATGGGTTCGCCGGTCAGCGGTTCGATGGCGTTGCCGGCCACGATCATCCTGAACGGGTCGACTTCTGCGTCGAACTCCACGCGGAATCCCCTGCGCAGGAGCTTGTCGGTCATGATCCGCTGATCGAGGAACTGATGCGTGATCAACTCGGCCACCGCGGTGGCGATGATCATCGGGACCATCAGCTCGAAGGTTCCGGTGGCCTCCAGCGCGAACACGGCGCCGGTGAGCAGCGCCCGGGCCGACGCGCCGAAGGTCGCTCCCATGGCGACGATCGCGAACGCCCCGGGTTGAATACCGAGGCCCGGGAACGCGTGCGAGAACC
>CAZEAV010000218.1:0-5394 GCA_964510215.1 uncultured Iamiaceae bacterium | reverse complement strand
GGCCGACCCGTAGCCGGGCCGACGAGCCGCCGCGCACACCGCGACCCGATGCTCACTCCCAGCGGAAGAACCGGGTGGCGGCGATCGGCGTGACGATGGCCCAGACGATCAACACCCACCAGGCGTGGGCCGGCACCCCGGTGCCGCTCAGGGCGCCCCGACAGGCTTCGGACAGCGCGGTGACCGGCAGAAACTTCACAACGGTCGCCAGCGTGTCGGGGAAGTGGTCGATCGGGACGATCACCCCGCCCAACAGCAGCAGGACGAGATACAGCCCGTTCGCCGCCGCGAGCGTCGTGAGCGCAGGCAGGACTCCCGCCAGGAGCAGGCCCAGACCCGCGAACGCGACGGTGCCCAGTACGATCGCTCCCAGCAGCGCCGGGAACTGCACGCCGTGGGGCCGCCATCCCAACGCGACCCCTTCCAGGGTCAGCACCACGATCTGGATGATCTCGATGCACACGATCGAAATCGTCTTGGCCATCAGGAGTTCGCTCCGCCGCAGCGGCGTCACCGCGAGGCGTTTGAGCACACCGGTGGAACGCTCGAAACCGGTGGCGATGGCCAATGAGACCATGGCGGTGGACAGCACGGCCAACGCGACGATCCCGGGATACAGGAATTCGACGAGGCCCCCTTGGATCCCGAGGATGTCGACCTTCGTGAAGAACGCGAGCAGGAGCACCGGGATGGCGAAGGTGAGAAGCAGCGACTCACTCCGTCGAAGCGTGAGCAACACCTCGATCCGACTCTGAGCCAGGACACGGCTGGTGCGCGGTGCCGGCGATCCCCAGGTCGCGGCGTCGCTCATCCTGTCCGTCCGATCCGTCGGCTCCGGCCGGACGAGTTGTGACCTGACGCCACTGATCGATCCGACGCGGTGTTCTCTCCCCGTCGGGTTGTCTCGGCACCGGTCAACTCGAGGAACACGTCCTCCAGTCGATGGCGCCCGGCGCGGAGGTCGGTGAGCAGCAGATCGTGCGCGGCGAGCCACGCGGTGAGTCCTGCGACGGCGGCAGGCGTGGGAGTGGTGGCCACCACGTACTCGCCCGGGGATTCCTCGCGCACCGGTGCTTCCAGGGCTCGGCTGAGCGCCGCCGTGTCGATGCCGGGCGACGCGCCGAACCGGATCTCGGCGACCTCGGTTCCGGCCGTGAGCTCGGTCGGTCGACCCGACGCGACGAGTCGGCCGTGGTCGATGATGACGACCCGGTCGGCCACGTGTTCGGCTTCGGCGAGATCGTGGGTGGTCAACAACACCGCGACGCCCCGGTCCGCCAGGTCGCGGACCACCTTGCGGACCAGTTGTCGACCCGAGACGTCCACCCCGGCGGTCGGTTCGTCCAGGAACGCCACTTCGGGACGACCGATCAACGCGAGTGCCAGTGACAGACGCTGCTGTTCGCCACCGGAGAGCTGGCGCCACATCGCGCGCGCCCGCTTCTCCAGGCCAACCCGCGCGAGGAGCTCGGCTGCATCCTCGGGGTCGGTGTGGAAACCGGCGTAGAGCCGGAGCATCTCGATGCCCCGCACGCCCGGATACACCCCCGGCGTCTGGGGCATCACGCCGATACGCGGGGTGAGCGACGTGCGGTCCCCGACAGGGTCCAGACCCAACACCGAGACGCGCCCCGCGTCGGGCCGACGGTACCCTTCGAGCGTGGAGACCGTGGAGGTCTTGCCGGCGCCGTTCGGCCCCAGGAGTGTGACGATTTCGCCCGGTGCGACGTCGAAGCTGACCTCGGCGACGGCGACCAGCTCGCCGTAGCGGACGACGAGTCCGTCGACCTCGATGGCAGCCACGGCCCCAGACGCTACCGCCGGCCCGGAATCCGGTACCCATTCCGACGCCCGCGTCCGCCCGAATACCCGGCGGGCCGGATATCGCGGTGACGGCCCGGAGGGCGGGGCGACTACCGTCTGGGGTCGTGCTCGACATCCGCGAGATCCGGTCCGAACCCGACGACGTCAAAGCCTCGCTCGCGCGTCGGGGGATCGGGGTGTCCGAGATCGACGAGGCGCTCGCGCTGGACACGAGGCGGCGGGAGCTGGTCACCGAGCGGGACGAGATCCGTGCCGAGGTCAAAGCACTGTCCAAATCGGTGGGCGAACTCCGTCGGAACGGCGACGACGCGGGTGCCCAGGATGCGATGGCCCGAAGCCGTGATTTGGGCGACCGTGTCGATGCACTCGAAGCGGCCCAGTCAGAGGTCGCGGACCAGTTGCGCGGGCTGCTGCTGGGGATTCCGAACACGATCCACCCCGATGTGCCCGACGGGGCAACCGATGCCGACAACCCCGTGCTGCGCGTGGTCGGCGACCCGGACGATTTCTCGGATCATCAGCGGGTGCCCCACTGGGACGTCGGCGCGGAGTTGGGCATCCTGGACACCGGGCGGGCGGCGAAGATCACCGGTGCGATGTTCGTGATGTTGCGGGGGGCCGGCGCGACCCTGTCGCGGGCGCTGTGCCAGTTGGCGCTGGACCGCAACGCAGATGCGTTCGAGGAGATCCGCCCGCCGAGTCTGGTGTCGACCGCCACCCTCACCGCGTCCGGCCAGCTCCCCAAGTTCGCGGACGACGCGTATGCGGTGGAGCGGGACGATTTGTGGTGCATCCCCACCGCGGAGGTACCCCTCACCTCGGTCGCGGCCGGCGAGATCCTGGAGGAAGCCGACCTGCCGATGCGCCTCATGGCGTACTCGCCGTGTTACCGGCGCGAAGCGGGCGCGGCCGGCCGGGACACCCGGGGCATGCTGCGCGCGCACGAGTTCGACAAGGTCGAGATCCTCGCCTATGCCACGCCGGAGCAGGCGCCGGCGATGTTGGAGGAGCTGGTTTCCCGCGCCGAGGGAACGATCGCGGCGCTGGGGCTGACCTACCGCGTGATCGAGATCTGTGCCGGTGATCTGGGCCAGAGCCATCACCGGTCGTTCGACATCGAGGTGTATGCGCCGGGTTGCGACATGTGGCTGGAGGTCTCCTCGGTTTCCTGGTTCAGCGACTACCAGGCGCGACGCGCCGAGATCCGGTACCGGCCCGAGCCCGCGGCCGACGAGGCGAAGCCGGCGAACCGTCACGTGCACACCCTGAACGGATCGGCACTTGCCGTACCCCGGGTCTGGGCCGCGATCCTGGAAACCTACCGCAACGCGGATGGCACCGTAGCCGTACCCGACGCGCTGGCCCCCTACATGCGTGGGATGACCGTCATCGGTTCCTGACGACCGAATTCCCCGGGTCCTGTGACCTTCGGGACCTCGACGGCAAATGGTTCGGAAGTGGCGCCGGAGTCCCCTCGGGTGGGATCAGATCACAGTCCGGGGCCGTACCCCGAACACGTCGGCGTGAATCCCGGGGTGTCCGGCCCGAGCTGGTTCACGACGTTCTGGATCGTGGGGCTGTCCAGAAAGATGCCGATGTGTCCGACCGGGTCGTCCGGGCACTGATTCTGCAACAGGATGTTCGTGACGTTCGGACCCGACAGGAACGCATTGGTGTACGGCGTGACCACCTCGTCGTGGCTGGTCTCGATGACCACGTACCGTACGCCGGGCACCGTGTCCCCGTCGGCGAACAGGGACTGCTGGAAGCTCGAGCCGGCCTCCTGTTCGACCAGGCCCGGCGTCCCGAATCCGACCATGATCGTGTTCGCGAAACCCAACAGGTTCATGTTCGCGCCAAGGGTCACGATGCCACTCAGGGTCGTGCCGTGGTTCGACGGGGCGATCCCGATCAACGTGGCGACCTTGGTCGCACCGCCGAGTCGCTTGAGGTAGTAGTTCGGCATCATGCCGCCCTGTGAGTGGCCCACGATGTCGACCTTGGACGCCCCCGACGCCTCGAGCACCCGGTCGACGAAGGACTCGAGTTCCCCGGCGGAGGCCGCGATGTCGCCGAGACCGCCGATGCGGCCCAGCGAGAGCCAATTCATGCCGTAGTTCAGGGCGTAGACGCAGTAGCCGGCATTCTTGAGGATCGGCGAGATCGCGACGAAGTTCGCCCCGAAGTTGGCGAACGTGCCCGGCACGAGCACCACGGGGTGGGGGTGCGCCGCGGTGGGTTTGCAGTTCCAGTCGTTGGCGCCGGCGACCGCATCGGGGCTGGACACGTAGTTGGCCACGGCCGTGCCCAGGTCGCCGACCGGCAGCGGTTTCGGTTTGGTGGGTTGACAGGCCGAGACCACGAGGGCGAGCGCGGCCACCACACCGGCGACCGCCATGCGCCGACCCGAAAGGAAATGACTGCCCCGGCGAGGACTGGCGTGCATGTCCGGCTCCCTGATTCGTTCGACCTATTTACGGCCGGTAACCCTACCCGCTGCGACGAGGTCGTGCGGCGACTTGCGCCTGTCGGCGCGCGTGGTGCTCAGGTCGATGGCGGCGAAGAGGACTCGACCAGGCTCTCCCGGGTCGCCCGCTGGATCGCATCCGCGGTGAGTGCCCCCAGGAACCGTCCGGACCCATCCGCCACCGGCAGCCAACCTTCGTCGTCGAGCAGGAGCATGGCCATGGCATCCTTCAGCGTCGCCTCGCCCGCGGTGAGTTGCCGGGGAGCCGACCGCAGGCCCGACCCTGCACCGTCCGCGGGCGCGTCGCTCGGGCGGTAGCCGGTGAGCCGTCCCTGGGCGTCCAACACGACCGCGATCGCCGGGGTGGTCCCGTTGATCTCGGCGCGCACCTCATCGGGCGCCGCGGACTCGCTGACCCGGGGCAGATCGATGAGATGACCCGCGTCGACCGCGGTGACCTCCAGGCGGCGCAGCCCACGGTCCGGGCCGACGAACGAGGTCGCGAACGCCCCGTTCGGGGCCCCCAGCAGACGGTCGGGGGTGTCCACCTGGACGAGCTTTCCGCCGGCGGCGAAGAGCGCAATCCGGTCGCCGAGCCGGACCGCCTCGTCCAGGTCGTGGGTGACGAACACGATCGTCGTCGACAGTTCCTGCTGGAGCCGGATGAACTCGTCCTGCAGTTCGGTACGGGTGATCGGATCGATCGCCCCGAACGGCTCGTCCATGAGAAGGACCGGCGGATCCGCCGCCAGCGCGCGGGCCACACCGACTCGCTGGCGTTGGCCGCCGGAGAGCTCGTGGGGGTAGCGCGGCGCATAGGTGGTGCCCAGACGCACGAGCTCCAGCAACTCGGCGGTCCGTGCCTCCACACGTGCCCGATCCCACCCCAGAAGGCGGGGCACCGTGGCGATGTTGTCGGCCACGCTCCGGTGTGGGAACAACCCGACCTGTTGGATCACGTAGCCGATGTGGCGGCGGAGCTGGACCGGATCGACATCGGTGACGTCGTCGCCGTCCAGGATGATCCGACCGGAGCTGGGCTCGATGAGCCGGTTGATCATCCGCAGCGTCGTCGTCTTGCCGCATCCTGACGGGCCGACGAG